>DASTGE010000131.1:0-7309 GCA_035719405.1 Burkholderiaceae bacterium | reverse complement strand
CTGACCTACGGCGGCAAGGTGGGGATGCACGTCGAGCACTTCGCCGAGAGCAGGCTGATCCTGATCTGGGGCAGCAATTCGATCGCTTCGAACCTGCACTTCTGGACTTACGCCCAGGCCGCGAAGCGGCAGGGTGCCAAGCTCGTGTGCATCGATCCGCGCCGCACCGAGACGGCCGACAAGTGCCACCAGCACATCGCCCTGCTGCCGGGGACTGACGGCGCACTCGCGCTCGGGCTGATGCATGAATTGATCGTGCACGGGTGGCTCGATCTCGACTATGTGTCGCGGCACGTCGAAGGCTTCGAGCCCCTGCGAGAGCGCGCGCTGCAATGGTCGCCCGAGCGGGCGGCGCAGGTGTGCGGCATTACGGCCGACGAGGTCCGGCAACTGGCATGCGACTACGCAACGATCAAGCCGGCGGCGATTCGCCTCAACTACGGCATGCAGCGGGTGCGCGGGGGCGGGAATGCCGTGCGCCTGATCGCGCTGCTGCCTTGCCTGACCGGTGCATGGCGGCACCGTGCCGGCGGCCTGCTGCTGTCGTCATCCGGCTGGTTTCCGGTCAACGCTTCGGCGCTGCAGCGGCCTGACCTGCTTGCCGGCCGCACCCCGCGCACGATCAACATGAGCACCATCGCAGACGCATTGCTCGAGGCCGATCCCAGGATCGAGGCGCTTGTGGTCTATAACAGCAACCCGGTGGCCGTCGCTCCCGAGTCGCCGAAAGTGGTGCGCGGCTTCCAGCGCGAGGACCTGTTCACCGTGGTGCTCGAGCATTTCATGACCGATACCGCCGACCACGCCGACTATGTGCTTCCCGCCACCACGCAACTCGAGCACCTGGACGTGCACTCCAGCTACGGCCACACCTACGCGCTGATCAACGAGCCGGCCGTGCAACCGCTGGGTGAGTCCAAGCCGAACACGCAGATCTTCCGCGAACTCGCGGCGCGCATGGGCCTCTCCGAGCCGTGCCTGTTCGACAGCGACGAGGTGATTGCGCGCGTCGCCTTTCGCGGCGATGCGATCTCCTTCGATGCCCTGCGGGCGCAGGGTTGGGTCAAGCTGCCGCTGCCGGATGCGCCCTTCGCTGAGGGCGGCTTTCCCACGCCCTCCGGCAAGGCCCGCGTCTGCGTCCCCGGGCTGGAGCCGCCGGACTACGTGCCGAACCACGAGAGCGTGCACTCGACGCCGGAGGTGGCCCGGCGCTATCCGCTGGCGATGATCTCGCCACCGGCGCGCAATTTCCTCAACTCGACCTTCGTCAATGTCACGAGTCTGCGGTCCATTGAAGGCGAGCCCGTGCTCGAAATCCATCCGTCCGACGCCACGCCTCGCGGCATCCGCAGTGGTGACACCGTACGGGTCTTCAACGAACGCGGCGCGTACGTTTGCGCTGCTGATGTGTGCGAGCGCGCACGGCCGGGAGTGGTCAACGGCCTCGGGGTCTGGTGGCGCAAACTGGGGCCGGGCGGGACCAACGTGAACGAGGTCACTCACCAGCGGATCACCGACATCGGTCGTGGGCCAGCCTTCTACGATTGCCTGGTCGAAGTCGCGCCCGTTGGCTGACGATGCGCCACGTTGCGAGGGTCACGGTCCTGGCCGCCGCGTTGGCCGCGGCGCTCGGCGGCTCGCTTGCCGGCTGCAGCACGGTCGGCTATCTGGCGCAATCGGTCAACGGTCACCTGGGGCTGATAAACGCGGCGAGGCCGGTGAAGGATTGGCTGGCCGAATCGACGACACCGCAAGCGTTGCGTGAGCGCCTGGTCCTGAGCCAGCAGATACGGGACTTCTCGATCCGGGAACTGCGCTTGCCCGACAACAGCAGCTATCGCAGCTATGCCGACCTGCACCGCGACGCCGCGGTCTGGAACGTGGTGGCGGCTCCTGAGCTGTCTCTGAAGCTCAAGACGTCGTGCTTTCCGGTTGTCGGCTGCGTGGGCTATCGTGGCTACTACGGTCGCAAAGCGGCCGACAGGGAGGCGCAGACGCTGCGCGCCGAAGGCAACGAGGCATGGGTGTATGGCGTACCCGCGTACTCCACCCTGGGTTGGACGAACTGGCTGGGCGGCGACCCGCTGCTCAACACCTTCATCCGTTACCCTGAAGGCGAGCTGGCGCGCATGATCTTCCACGAATTGGCGCATCAGGTTGCCTACGCGAAGGGCGACACCACCTTCAACGAGTCGTTCGCCACCGCGGTCGAGACCATCGGCATCACCCGCTGGCTTGACACCCGGGCTGGCCCCGCAGCACGCGAGGAGTACGCGCGCTTCGACGCTCGAAGGCACGACTTTCGCGCCTTGACGCAGCGCTACCGTGCCCTGCTTCAATCGCTTTACGACAGCGATCTGCCCGATGCTGAAAAGCGCGAGCGCAAGGCGGCGCTGATGCAGCAGCTCAAGCGCGATCACGCAACGATGAAAGCGCAGCGCTGGGGCGGCTACAGCGGCTACGACGCATGGTTCGAGCAGGCGAACAATGCCTCCTTCGGCGTGCTTGCCGCCTATGCCGAACTCGTGCCCGACTTCGAGCGCCTGTTCGCGCATTGCGGCGGCGACTTCGACCGCTTTTATGCGGAGGTCAGGCGCCTGGCGACATTGTCCAGGGACGAGCGCCATGCAATCCTTCGCGGGCCGCAGTGACGCCGGGATGTCGAAGGACGCGTCCATGTCCCGCATCCGCATCCACCGTGAGCACTCGCTGGGGTTGAAGGCAGCGCGAGACATCGCATGGCGCTGGGCCGAGCAGGTCGAAGTGAGATACGCAATGGAGCGCACCGTGGTCGAAGGCAAGAGGAGCGACACGGTGGAGTTCATGCGCGCGGGCGTGAGGGGAAAGCTCGCGGTCGCGCCCGATCATTTCGACCTGCATGCCAGGCTCGGGATCCTGTTTGCCGCCTTTGCGGGGACGATCGAAGGCGAGATCCGGCGCGAACTCGACGAGCTCCTGTACGGCGAAAGTCAGAGGAAGGCCCGAGGCTCCCGCTCCTAATCCTGCAGCTCGGCCTTGGCGATTTCCACATCCAGCCGCTCCGTCGCATCTATCGGCTCGCAGGCCGCGGCCTCGACGTAGAGCTGCTCGGCTTCCTTGATGCGCTTCTCGCCTTCGAGCATCACCAGCCCGTGGGCATATTCGACACGCCCGATCGCTGACGACGGGTTCAGCCTCAGTGCTTCCTTGAACATGCGCAGGCCGGCTTCCTTGGTCGCGCCCTGCGCCTTGGCCATGAGCGAGCCGACGTTGTCGATGATCTCGGCGTGGAACGTGCCGAGGCCGATGTGCGCATCGGCGTGCTGCGGCGCGAGGCGGATCGTGGTTTCGAGGGCGTTCTTCACTTTCACGCCCAGTCCCTGCGAAAGCGCCTTCACCACGCTGATGCTCTGTCCGTATCGACCGAGCGCATAAGCTTGCCAATAGAAAGCGTTGGGATTCGTCGGCTCGCTGGCCTGCTGCGCTTCGGCCCGGTGCGCGACCTCCATCAGCATCGCGAGCTTGATGCGCTCGCTCTTCTCAAGGTAGTTGGCATAGATCGCCTGGGCCTTGTTGGCCACGGTCATGCCCGCAACGCCTGCGTTCAAGCCGGCCTCATATGCCTTCTGGAATGCGCCCGCATGAAACAGCCCCCAGGCAGCGAGCACGGTCTCATCATCCGGCAGCACCTCGGCATCGCCTGCGTGCAGGCGGGACCAATGCTGCGCAAGCTCTCCCGGGTGGTAGGCGTACGGGCTGGCGTCGTAGGGAAAAGCGGTCCACTTGGCCATGGTCGTTTCAGTCTACGACGTATTTCAACAGGGCTCTTGTTACCTTCTCATCAGTGCGTGCAGGTGCTGCTTCGTGATGGCCCCAGGGCGGGGTTGGTCGAGTGCCTTTGAGCGCCGATCCTAGAATTCAGCCCATGGCCGTGTCGTTCGAACGAGTCGCAAAGACCTTTCCCGCCCCGCAGGGTGCTGTATATGCCTTGAGGGACGTGACGATGCATATCGAGGAAGGGGAGTTTTTCGGCCTGCTCGGTCCCAATGGCGCGGGCAAGACCACTCTGATCGGCATCCTCGCCGGATTGACCCATGCGACGCGCGGCCGGGTTTCAGTGCTCGGCCACGACGTGTGCCATGACTACGCTGCAGCTCGTCGCGCGCTCGGCATCGTGCCGCAGGAGCTCGTGTTCGATCCCTTCTTCAGTGTTCGGGAGACGCTGCGCATCCAGAGCGGCTACTTTGGGGTAAAGAACAACGACGCGTGGATCGACGAACTGTTGGAGAACCTGGGCCTGGCTGACAAGGCTCAGGCCAACATGCGCCAGCTTTCGGGCGGGATGAAAAGGCGGGTGCTGGTGGCGCAGGCGCTCGTGCATCGCCCACCCGTGATCGTGCTCGACGAGCCCACCGCCGGCGTCGACGTCGAGCTGCGCCAGACGCTGTGGCAGTTCGTCGCCCGTTTGAACCGGCAGGGCCACACAGTGCTCCTCACCACGCACTACCTTGAAGAAGCCGAGGCGCTGTGCAGCCGCATCGCGATGCTCAAGCAGGGACAGATCGTCGCCCTCGACCGTACCGGCAACCTGCTGGCCGGCACTGCGAGCACCATGCTGCAGTTCAAGACCGATCAGCCTTTGCCTGCATCACTCGCCGCGACCGCACGCATTACCGGGCGCATCGTGCAACTCAAGGCCCACGACGCGGGAGAGGTCGAGACGCTGCTTCGGGTGCTGCGGGAGGCGGGCGTGCGCGTCGAAGATCTCGAGATCGGCCGCGCCGACCTCGAAGACGTGTTCATCGAGATCATGCAAGGCGAACGCGTTGCGATGGAGCGTGCGGGATGAGTGTCGTGCAGGCCCGGCCGGAACGAACTGCGGAAGCCGCGCATGGCCCTCTCTCGGGTGCCCGGACGCTGTTCTACAAGGAGGTTCTGCGCTTCTGGAAGGTGAGCTTCCAGACCGTGGCTGCCCCGGTGCTCACAGCCGTGCTGTACCTGCTGATCTTCGGGCACGTGCTGCAGAATCGGGTCGAGGTCTTTCCCGGCGTTGCATACACGAGCTTT
This sequence comes from Burkholderiaceae bacterium, assembly GCA_035719405.1. Taxonomy (GTDB): domain Bacteria; phylum Pseudomonadota; class Gammaproteobacteria; order Burkholderiales; family Burkholderiaceae_C; genus CAMLIZ01. Next base: position 2,263 of record DASTGE010000131.1, on the reverse strand, counting down.
TTGATCCCAGGCCTCGTGATGATGAGCGTGCTGCAGAACAGCTTCGCCAACAGCTCGTCGTCGCTGATCCAGAGCAAGATCACCGGCAATCTCGTGTTCCTGCTGGTCACGCCGTTGTCGCACTGGGCCTGGTTCGCGGCGTATGTCGGCGCCTCGATGGTGCGCGGGCTCGCGGTCGGGCTGGGCGTGTTTCTCGTCACCGTATGGTTCGCGCCGCCTCGTTTCGTCGAGCCATGGTGGATCATCGTGTTCGCGGTCCTCGGTGCCGGCATGCTCGGCTCGCTCGGGCTGATTGCAGGACTGTGGGCCGAGAAGTTCGACCAGATGGCGGCCTTCCAGAACTTCATCATCATGCCGATGACCTTCCTGTCGGGCGTGTTCTATTCGGTGCACTCGTTGCCGACCTTCTGGCTCGCTGTCAGCCACCTGAACCCGTTCTTCTACATGATCGACGGCTTCCGACGGGGCTTTTTCGGCGTGAGCGATGTGTCGCCCTGGTTGAGCCTGGGCATCGTGGGCGCGAGCACGCTGGCGGTGTCCACCATCGCACTCAAGCTGCTCGCCAGCGGCTACAAGCTGCGCCACTGAATTCCGCCTCACCCGCGAAGAATCGGCCTCCTGTACCATCACGGCATGGCCGAACCGACCGCCGACGAGGTGCGCGACTTCATCGCCCAGGGCTTGCGTTGCGAGCATCTGGCGGTGGAGGGCGACGGCCGCCATTTCTTCGCCACCATTGTCAGTCCCGAATTCGAGGGCCTGCCTCGTGTGCGTCGCCACCAGCGGGTCTATGCGGCCCTGGGCGATAGAATGCGCGAGCAAATTCATGCCTTGTCGATGAAGACGCTGACGCCCGCCGAGTGGGTCCAATCCGCCGACACCGGTTCGGCCCACGGATCACACCACCACTGAACATCACCCGCGGCCCGTGCGCTGCGGGTGGCGGGCCGCGTCACCCGACGTTCCCTGTCTCCCGTTGCCCGGCTGCCTTGCATGAAGGCTCGAGCAACCCATGGACAAACTCCTCATTCGCGGAGGCCGCCCACTGCGTGGCGAGGTGCAGATCTCCGGTGCCAAGAACGCCGCGCTGCCCGAGTTGTGCGCCGCGTTGCTGGTCTCTGCGCCAGTCACGCTTCACAACGTCCCCCGCCTTCAGGATGTGGCGACGACACTCAAGCTGCTGCGCAGCATGGGGGCGCAGGCCGAGCGCAGCCCGCAGCGGCCGGACGAGGTGACCATCGATGCAAGCGGGGTGCATACGCCGGCTGCCGTTTACGATCTCGTGAAGACGATGCGTGCTTCGATCCTGGTGCTGGGGCCGCTGCTGGCCCGCTTCGGAGAGGCGCGCGTCTCGCTGCCCGGTGGCTGTGCCATCGGCTCCCGCCCAGTCGATCAGCACATCAAGGGCCTCCACGCGATGGGCGCCGATATCGTCGTCGAGCACGGCTACATCGTGGCCAAGGCCCGACGCCTGAAGGGCGCGCGCATCACCACCGACATGATCACTGTCACCGGCACCGAGAACCTGCTGATGGCGGCCACCCTGGCGGAAGGCGAGACGGTGCTGGAGAACGCTGCCCAGGAGCCGGAGGTGCCCGATCTGGCCGAAATGCTGATCGCGATGGGCGCGAAGATCGAAGGCCACGGGACGCGCAGGATCGTCGTGCAGGGCGTCGATGCGCTGCATCCACCCGCGCAGCCGCACGGGATCATCCCTGACCGCATCGAGACGGGCACCTTTTTGTGCGCCGTGGCGGCAGCGGGCGGCGAGGCGAAATTGCGCGGCGCCTGCGCCCAGCACCTCGATGCCGTGATCGACAAACTTCGCGAAGCCGGCGTGACGATCGAAGCCGGCGACGACTGGATCCGCGTGAAGGCGGCAGGCCGGCCAAATGCCGTCGGCCTGCGCACCACCGAATATCCTGGTTTTCCCACTGACATGCAGGCTCAGTTCATGACCCTGGATTGCATTGCGGATGGCGCGTCGGTGATCCACGAGACGATCTTCGAGAACCGCTTCATGCACGTCAACGAATTGCTGCGCCTGGGCGCGCGGATCGATGTCGACGGTCATACGGCGATCGTGCATGGCGTGCCGAAGCTGTCAGGCGCGACCGTGATGGCCACCGATCTGCGCGCATCGGCCAGCCTCGTGATCGCCGGGCTGGTGGCTGAAGGCGAGACACTGGTCGACCGCATTTATCACCTCGATCGGGGCTACGACCAGATGGAAGCCAAGCTGCGCGGGCTCGGCGCCGACATC
>DASTGE010000130.1:0-6393 GCA_035719405.1 Burkholderiaceae bacterium | reverse complement strand
CGACGGAGAGCACCACGGCCGCCAGCAGTGCGAACGGCGCTGCGGTAAGCACCATTTCGCGCAGGGCTGTCAGTGAGAACCTCAGGGTGGGAAGGGGTCGGCGCGGCATGGCCGGCACGATAACGCGATGTATGCTCGCTTCGCCCCAACTCCCTTCTTCGTTTTCCCGACGATGCGACTGCTGCTGGTAGAAGACGACCGTATGATCGGCAGCAGCTTGCGTCAGGCACTGAAGCTCGAAGGCCATGCGGTCGACTGGGTGTATGACGGCCAGGCGGCTGCCGCATCGCTGGCCAGCGAACGCTTCGACCTCGTGCTGCTTGACCTGGGGCTGCCGCATAAGGGCATTTACGACAGCGGGCTGGACGTGTTGCGTGAACTGCGCGCGCGCAACGACGACACGCCGGTGATCGTGCTGACCGCACGCGACTCCCTGGAGGATCGCGTGGTGGGGCTGGACGCAGGCGCCGACGACTATCTCGTCAAGCCATTCGAACTGGACGAACTCAACGCCCGCATGCGGGCCGTGACCCGGCGCCACTCCGGCCGCGCCGCGCCGCGCCTGGAGCACGAGGGCGTCACGCTCGATCCCGCGACACGGCAGGTCACGAAGGACGGCGAGCCTGTGTTGCTGTCGGCCCGTGAATTCGCGCTGCTGGAGGCGTTGATGCAACGGCCCGGCGCCATCCTCTCGCGCGCACAACTGGAGGATCGCCTCTACGGCTGGGGTGAGGAGATCGAGAGCAACGCCGTGTCGGTCTACATCCATCAACTCAGACGCAAGCTCGGCGCTGACTTCATTCGCACCATGCGCGGTGTCGGCTACTTCGTGGGCAAGCGGCACGAGGCGTGAAGTCGATCCGGCTGCGATTGCTCGCGTCGCTGATGGCCGCGCTGGCGCTGGCGGCCGTCGTCATGGGCGGCGTCACTTATGCATCGTCGCTGCGCGAGGCGCAGGCCTTGTTCGACTACCAGCTGCAGCAGATGGCGTTGTCGCTGCGTGACCAGGGGGAGATCGCACCCGACCAGGCGGAGGCCTTCGCCGATGTGGGATTGGACTTTGTCGTTCAGATCTGGACGGTGGACGGCCGCGCCATCTACGCCTCGCGCCCGCATGCCGCTCTGCCTTCGCGAGCCGTCCTCGGCTTTGCAGATGTGGTCGTCGGTGGCCAGTCCTGGCGCACCTTCAGCGTCGCGGCGCGCGACCGCGTGATCCAGGTGGCCCAGCCGCAGCAGATACGCCAGCGCCTCGCGGCCAATGCGGCCTTGAGAAGCGTGGTGCCGTTGCTGCTGTTCGCCCCGTTGCTCGCAATCGCCGTATGGTGGCTGGTGGCGACGACCGTGGCTCCGCTGGCACGACTGTCAGAGCAGGTGAGGGCGCGTGGCATCGACTCCCTGGCGCCGTTGCGGGATCCGGATGTGCCGGACGAAGTCGCGCCGCTGGTCGCGTCGCTGAACGCGCTGCTGCAGCGCCTCGGAGCGGCCTTCGATGCGCAGCGTGCGTTCGTCGCAGACGCCGCACACGAGTTGCGCTCGCCGCTGACGGCCCTCAAGCTGCAGGTACAGATGCTGCGAAGGGCGCGTGACCCAGCGATGCGCGAGGAGGCGATCGACGCACTTGCGGCCGGCGTCGAGCGCGCCACACGCCTCGTCGAGCAGTTGCTGACGCTCGCTCGCAACGAGCCCGGCTCCCGGTCCACACCGCTTCAAATGGTCGACCTGGCGGAGGCGGTGCGGCAGGGCCTTGCCGATGTGGGACCCTTCGCTGAGGCGCGGAAGACGTGCCTCGAATTCGAGGCGCCCGCGGCAGTGCCCGTGCAGGGCGACGCGACCGCACTCGCCGCGCTGGCGCGTAATCTGGTCGACAACGCGGTTCGGTACTCCCCTGAAGCTGCTCGCGTTCAGGTGCGCGTCAGCTCGGAGGAAGGCCGGCCCATGCTGCGCATCGATGACAGTGGTCCGGGCATCGCGGCTGCAGAGCGTGAGCGGGTCTTCGACCGCTTCTGGCGGCGCGAGTCGACCGCGTCCACGACCACGGGCACCGGTCTGGGCATGGCGATTGTCAAGAGTGTGGCCGAGCGCCATGGTGCGGAGGTCATGCTTTCGGACTCCCCCCTCGGCGGGCTGGGCGTGGAGGTGCGCTTTCCGGTGGCCGTGCAAGGCGAGCCGGCTGACTGAGCTCCTTAACGTTCGCCTCACATTGCTCTAACCCTGGTTTCATCGGCGCTTGCCATCATCGCTGCAACCATGGAAGGAGCCACACCAATGTCAGAACGCAAGATCTCCCCGCTGGCCGCCGCCCTGCTCGGCGCCGGCATGGCGGTCGTCGGCAGCGCCGGCGCCTTCAACCTCAACCCCGGCGATTGGTTTAAGCCGAAGCAGGAGGCGCAGCAGCCCGCGCAGCGCGTGGCAGCGGCGGTACCTTCGCCTGTCGTGCCCGTCGCGCCCAGCAACGCCAACGGCATTGCGCCGGTGGCAGCACCGAACTTCCGGGCCATCGTTCAGCAGTACGGGCCCGCGGTCGTCGGCGTCACCGTCGAGGGCACGCACCGTACCGCAGCACAGGAGCTACCCCCGGGCTTTGAGGAGGATCCGTTTTTCCAGTTCTTCCGGGGCATTCCCGGTTTCGGCAATCCAGGTCGCCGCGGCGGCGGGCAGGTGCCGTTCCGTGGTCAGGGCTCGGGCTTCATTGTCAGTGCGGACGGGTTGATCCTCACCAACGCTCACGTCGTGCGCGAGGCCAAGGAAGTGACCGTCAAACTGCAGGATCGCCGCGAGTACCGCGCCAAGGTGCTGGGAGCCGATCCGGCGACGGACGTCGCCGTGCTCCGCATTGAAGCGAAGAACCTGCCCGTGGTGCGGCTGGGCGACCTGAAGAACATCGAGGTCGGTGACCCGGTCCTCGCCATCGGCGCGCCCTTCGGCCTGGAGCAGACGGCCACACAAGGCATCGTGAGCGCCAAGGGCCGCTCGCTGCCGGGCGATGCGTACGTGCCGTTCATCCAGACCGACGCCGCAGTGAACCCGGGCAACTCAGGCGGGCCGCTGTTTGATGGCGCGGGCAACGTCATCGGCATCAATGCCCAGATCTATTCGCAGACCGGTGGCTACATGGGCCTGTCGTTCGCGATTCCGATCGACGTTGCGCTGAAGGTCAAGGACCAGATCGTGACGCAAGGCAAGGCGCAGCACGCGCGGCTCGGAGTGCAGATCCAGGACCTGAACCAGACGCTGGCGGAGTCCTTTGGCCTGGTCCGTCCTGACGGCGCGCTCGTGGCCGGCGTGGCGCCGGACAGCGCCGCCGCGAAGGCAGGGCTGAAGTCAGGTGACGTCATCACCGAGGTCAACGGTGAACCGATCGTTCGTTCAGGACAGCTGTCGAGCCGCATCGGCCTGGCCTCTCCGGGGGACAAGGTCAAGCTCAAGGTCTGGCGCGACAAGTCCACGCGCGAGATCGACGTCAAGCTGGGCAGTGCGGACGAGTCGTCCACACGCAACGCCGCGGCCGACGACGATAACGACGGCACCCGCCTCGGCCTCGCTCTGCGCCCGCTGTCGAAGGCCGAGCTGTCGCGGGCCAAGGTGGACCATGGCCTGGTGATCGAGGATGTGGGCGGTCCTGCGGCGCGTGCGGGCGTGCAGCCCGGCGACCTGCTGCTGGCCGTTAACGGAAAGCCGGTATCGTCGGTGCAGGAGGTGCAAGCGCTCATGAAGGACAAGCCGAAGAACGTGGCCTTGCTCATTGAGCGCGACGGTGAGCGGATCTTCGTGCCTGTGCGACTGGGCTGACCCTTCTCCCCTCGTAGTTGCTAAAGTGACGGGTGCGGCACCATGCCGCGCCCGTTCTCGCTTCTTGCCGGAGGGATATGACGATGGCCACCTCACCCCGCTTCACGCCGCCGCTCGACCCGGCCTCGCCTCATCGGCCCGAAACCCAGACCCATCAGGTGCTGCCCGGCGAGCCGAAGGAAGATCCGATCCCTCCTGAAATGGCTCCGGATCAGGACATGCCAGAGCTTCCGCATCCGGATCCGCAGGAATAGCGGTTCACAAGGCGTTCAAAGGTCCGTGCGAAGCTTCCAGATCTCGGGAAACAGAACGACCTCCAGCATCTTGCGGAGGTAGCCCACGCCGGAGGTGCCGCCGGTACCACGCTTGAAGCCGATCACCCGCTCGACGGTCGTCACATGTCGGAAGCGCCAGAGCCGGAAGGCGTCTTCCAGGTCGGTAAGTTCCTCGCCGAGCTGGTAGAGCTCCCAGTGGTGATCGGGGTCACGGTAGATCCGCAGCCATGCCTGCTCGACCTCGTCGTTCGCCACATAGGGTTGTGTCCAGTCGCGCTCCGTATGGCTTGACGGAATGGGCATGCCGCGGCGCGCGAGCAGTCGCAGCGATTCGTCGTAAAGCGAGGGTGCGCGAAACGCCGCTTCCACTTCCGCCAGGCGCTCCGGCCGATGCGAATGGGGCTTGAGCATCGCGGCATTCTTGTTGCCCAGGAGGAACTCGATGCAGCGGTATTGCCAGCTCTGGAAGCCGCTGCTGTTGGAAAGATAGGGTCGCAACGCCGAATACTCGGGTGGCGTCATCGTCGCGAGCACGTCCCAGGCGTGCACCAGCTGTTCCATGATGCGACTGACGCGGGCAAGCATCTTGAACGCGCCTCCCAGTCGGTCATCTGCAATGCAGCCAATGGCCGCGCGCAGTTCGTGGAGCATCAGCTTCATCCAGAGCTCGCTGGTCTGATGCTGCACGATGAAGAGCATCTCGTTGTGCTCGGGCGATAGCGGATGCTGCGCCGACAGCAGCTCGTCGAGATGCAGGTAGTCGCCGTAGCTCATGTCACGCGAGAAGTCGAGCTTCGCACCCTCCTCGTGCACGATCTTCTCGGGGTTGCGGGCGTCTTGCGTCATGGATTCATGTCACCGTCGTGCGCCGATTGAACCGGGGTTCACGCCACTCGCCCGATTCCAGCACCTGCCGAAGCTGCTCCACCGCGTCCCACACATCCACATGGCGCGTGTACAGCGGTGTGAAGCCGAAGCGAAGGATGTCAGGCGCGCGGAAGTCCCCGATCACGTTGCGGGCGCTCAGTGCCTGCATGATCGGATAGCCGGCTTCGGTGTGAGCGAAGCACACCTGGCTGCCCCGCCGCTGGTCGTCTCGGGGTGAGGCGAGCGACAGGCCGTGGCCCTCGCAGCGTGTCTCGACCAGCTCGATGAACAGCCGCGTCAGCGCCAGCGACTTGCGCCGCAGGGCAGTCATGCCACCCGCGGTTTCGGCTGCGAGCACGGTGTCGACGCCGCATTCGAGCGCCGACATCGACAGCACCGCCGGCGTGCCGCACAGATAGCGGGCGATCCCGGTGGCAGGGCGATATTGGGGCGTGAAATCGAACGGCGCCGCGTGCCCCATCCAGCCCGACAACGGTTGCCAGAATCGCTCGGCGTGCCTTGGATGCGCCCAGACGAAGGCCGGTGCACCCGGTCCGCCATTGAGGTACTTGTAGCCGCATCCGACCGCAAAGTCGGCGTTGCAGTGGTGAAGGTCAACCGGCAACGCACCGGCTGAATGGGCGAGATCCCAGATGGCAATCGCTCCGCTGGCGTGCGCCGCCGAGGTGAGCGCTGCCATGTCGTGCAGCCAGCCGGTCCGGTAGTTCACCTGCGTGAGCATCAGCGCGGCCACGTTGTGCTCGGCCAGCAGCGGCTCGATCTGCTCGGGCTCATCGCACAGCACCAGCTCGTAGCCCCGCTCGCGCGCCAGTCCCTCGGCAATATAGAGGTCGGTCGGGAAGTTATGACGTTCCGAGAGGATCACCCGACGGGCGGGCGCATCGGTCTGCATGATCGTGAGCGCTGCGCTCAAGACCTTGTACAGGTTGACGCTTGTCGAATCCGCGACCACCAGCTCGCCCTCGCCCGCGCCGACCAGGCGGGCGATCTTGTCGCCCAGCCGCTGCGGCAGGCTGATCCAGCCCGCTATGTTCCAGCTCTTGATGAGGTCACGGCCCCATTCCTCCTGCATGACCTGGAGTACACGCGTCGGCGTGGCCCGGGGCAGTGCGCCCAACGAGTTGCCGTCGAGGTAGATGAGGCCGGGCGGGATCTCGAACTGCTCCCTCAAAGGCCGCAGCGGATCACGTTCGTCCAGCGTCAGGCAGTCGGCGCGTGCGATGGTCATGGCCCTATAGCTCTCTCAGCACCGCGCGCACGGGGCTCGCGTCGGCGGTCATCAGTTTCAGGGGCAGGGCGATCAGCTCGTAGTCGCCCTCCGGTACCTCGTCGAGCACGAGGTTCTCCAGCACGCGCACGCCATGCCGGCGGATCACCTGATGGCTCGGCAGTGTCTTGCTGTCAGCCGGATCGATGCTGGCCGTGTCGATCCCGATCAGCC
>DASTGE010000129.1:0-17648 GCA_035719405.1 Burkholderiaceae bacterium | reverse complement strand
AAACCGCTCACCGGGTTCGGAGGGAGGGGACGGCCAGCGCCGTTCCCTACCCCTATTCAACCCGGCACACCCGGAGTTTCTTCGGCACGATCGCGGCGGTGCACCGCTTACTGCGTTGCCCAGCAGATCCAAACCCATCTCAGATCGGATTCCAGGTCTTCCGGCGCGTGTAATTCATGTAGCCGACGCTCGCCCCGCCGCGAAGGCCGACGCCCAGGCGGATCGGCGCGAGCACGATGTGACCCCGGCGCTGATAGTTGATGCCTGCGCCACCCACGTAGTAGACGCTTCCCTCCACACCGGGGAAGCGCTGGAAGATGTCGGATGGCTTTGGCAGGCGATACACGAGCACGTAGACCTTGGAGGCGTTGGCGCCCAGGTCGATACCGATCGAAGGGCCGGTCCAGTACACCCGCGTCTTCCGGCGGCCCTTCATCGTCAGATAGCCGTTGCCGTAGCGCAGGCCCACGGTGACTGCGGCAGCAACTTCCTCGCCCTTGATGACGGCGTTGGGGCGGCCCTGCTCGGCGAACGCTTTCTCCAGGATCTTCCCCAACCCTTCGGTGGTCTCGCCGAAGAAGTCCTCGACATCCTTGAGGATGGACGGCTGGTCATACGTGTTCTCCTCTGCCGCAGCGGGCAGCGTGGTGGCCGCCGCAAGCGCGGCGAGCGTGAGGAGTGCGTGACGGCGATCCGGCATGGCTCAATTCTCTTCGTTCCAGCGGGCCCCGAGAGCTTACGGCGGGTGTCCTCGTGCAGGTCAGGTGTCAGGTGGAAGACTCGGCGGCCGATGGCGACGCTGACGCGGCTGCCTTGGCCGCCAGTTCCGCGCGCAACCGCTTCAGCCGCTCCCTGGGGTCTTCTTTGGTCGTCGCTTCGTTCAACTTCATTTCCGCGATGAAGCGGCTCGCAATGCCCTGCACCGTATCGCGGCCCTTCTTTCGCCGGCGCAAAGTGCTCACAGCCAGCGTCGTGCGCGCACGGGTGATGCCCACATACATCAGCCGGCGTTCTTCCTCCAGCCGCTGCGGAGTCATCTCCTCGTCCTCGCTCTTGAAAGGCAGCAGCCCCTCGTTGACGCCCGCCAGGAACACATGCGGCCACTCCAGCCCCTTGGACGCATGCAGCGTCGAGAGCGTGACCACGTCCTGCTCGGTACCGCGCTCGGCCAGGCTGAGGATGACGCTGATGGTCTGCGCGACCTGAAGCACGCTCTGCTTTTCGGTCTCGAAGGTGCCGCCTTCATTGGTGATCTCGCTGCCGCAGCGCTTGGCGACCCAGTCGACGAAGTCGAGCACGTTCCCCCAGCGGGCTGCAGCGACCTTCTCGTTGTCTTCGCTGTCGTGCAGGTGCTGCTCGTAGCCGATGTCCTTGAGGAACTCCAGCAGCAGGGCCTTGGCTGCCTCGTTGCCCTCCGTATGGCGGGCGCGGTGCTCCAGGTCGTTCACGTAGCGGCCGAATTCGTGCAGCGAACCGATGGCCCGCTCCTTGAGCATCGTGCCCAGGCTGCTTGCGAAGAGCGCCTCGAACATGCTCAACTTCGCCTTGGAAGCGAACTCACCGAGCGCCCCGAGGGTCTGATGCCCGATGCCGCGCTTGGGCGTCGTGATCGCCCTCAGGAATGCAGGATCGTCGTCCTGGTTGACCAACAGGCGCAACCAGGCACAAAAGTCCTTGATCTCGGCACGGTCGAAGAAGCTCTGCCCGCCGGAAACCTTGTACGGGATCTGTGCGCGACGCAGCGCCTGCTCGAACACGCGAGCCTGGTGATTCGCGCGGTACAGGATGGCGAAGTCACTGAACTTGCATTCGCCACCTTGCGCCCGCTGCGCCTGGACGCGCGCTACCGCCCGCTCGGCCTCGTGCTCCTCGCCATCGCATTCGAGCAGGCGCACGGGTTCGCCGTCGCCGAACTCGCTCCACAGCTTCTTCGCGAACAGCTTGGGGTTGCCGGCGATGACATGATTGGCGGCACGCAGGATGGAGCCGGTCGAACGATAGTTCTGCTCCAGCGGGATCACCTTCAGCGTCGGGTAGTCCTGGGGCAATCGCCTGAGGTTTTCGATGGTCGCTCCGCGCCAGCCGTAGATGCTCTGGTCGTCGTCGCCAACTGCGGTGAACAGGCCGCGCTCGCCCACCAGCATCTTCAGCAGCTCGTACTGGACCGCATTCGTGTCCTGGTACTCGTCGACCAGCACGTAACGCAGCGTGTCCTGCCAGTTTGCGCGCGCCTCGGCGTCGCGGGCGAGCAGCTTCAGCGGCAACCCGATGAGGTCGTCGAAATCGACCGCCTGGTATGCCGCGAGACGCTCCTCGTACAGCCGCATCACACGCACGGCCGACTGCTCGTCGGGGTCGCTGGCTACGTCAAGGGCCCGCTCGCTGTTGAGCCCCTGGTTCTTCCACAGGCTGATGGTCCACTGCCATCGACGGGCGGTGGCGTTGTCGGTCGAACCGCCGCAGTCCTTGAGCACGCCGAGGACATCGTCGCTGTCGAGAATCGAAAACTGTGGCTTCAGCCCGAGTCGCTCGCCGTCGGTGCGCAGCAGGCGAACGCCCAGCGAGTGGAAGGTGCTAACCACCAGATCCTTCGCCGCACGCGGCCCGACAAGAGACTTGGCGCGCTCGCGCATCTCGGCCGCCGCCTTGTTCGTGAAGGTGATTGCCGCGATCTGCTTCGGCGCATAGCCCTCCTGCAGCAGTCGGGCGATCTTGTGGGTGATGACGCGGGTCTTGCCCGAGCCTGCGCCGGCGATCACCAGACAGGGGCCGTTCAGGTGATGCACGGCCTCGAGCTGGGCCGGGTTCAGGGAGTCAGACATCGGCGATGGGGGGCGGCAGGCCGGGGATGATAGCGGCGAGCTGGCGTCGGCAGTGCTGCTACGCTCGCCGCCGATGAGCACTTCTCTCGAATCCCCGGGGCGTCGCGGGCTTCTGCGACTGGCCCTGGCCGCGTCCGTGGCGCCCGCCTTCGTGCGCCATGCCACGGCCGCCGACGCCGAACGCTTCGCCCTCGGCATCGCCTCCGGACATCCGCGGCCCGAGCGCATCGTGCTGTGGACGCGCCTGACCGGCGCGGACCTGCCCCCGCGGGTCGACGTCCGTTGGGAGGTCGCGGCCGACGAGTCGTTCCGCGACGTGGTGGCCGCGGGGGTCGATGTGGCGGAGGACGCCTGGGCGCACAGCGTCCATGCCGAGCCCGTGACGCTGAAGCCCGGGCGCTGGTACTGGTATCGCTTCGAAGCGCTGGGCCAGCGCAGCCCGATCGGCCGCACTCGCACTGCGCCCGCAGCCGACGCGTCGGCTGCGCTGAACTTCGCGATCGCGAGCTGCCAGCGCTGGGACGCCGGCCACTACGCGGCATGGCGGCACATGGCCGCTGAAGATCTCGACCTCGTCGTGTTCCTCGGCGACTACATCTACGAATACGCCTCGCCGCCGGGCCGCGTGCGCTCCCATCGCGGCGGTCAGGTGTTCACACTTTCGCAGTACCGCGCCCGCTACGCGCAGTACAAGAGCGACCCCGCGCTGCAGGCCGCACACGCCGCATTCCCTTGGCTGATAGTCTGGGATGACCATGAGGTCGACAACGACTATGCCGGCCTGCAGGGCCAGTTGCTGCAACCGGAATTCGCTTCACAGCGCGCGGCGGCGTATCAGGCGTATTGGGAGCATCAGCCGTTTCCGAAGGCCTGGCGCCCACGCGGATCCGATATGCGCCTCTACGACCGCTACGACTGGGGCACGCTCGCCCGCATCCACGCCGTTGACGACCGCCAGTACCGCGACGTTCAGGCCTGCCCCAAGCCGGGACGCGGCGGCAGCAACACGGTGCCGGTGAAGACCTGCCGTGAGTTGCTCGATCCGCAACGGACGCTGCTGGGCCACGCGCAGGAGCGATGGCTGGCAGAAGGCTGGGACGCAGGCCGGCGATGGAACCTGCTCGCGCAGCAGACCCTCATGGCGCGCATGGCGTGGGGGGATCCGGCGGCCGATCCCGCCTACTGGACCGACGGATGGGACGGCTATGCCCCTGCCCGCAATCGCCTGCTCGGCACTCTCCAGGAGCGCAAGGTAGCCAATGTCGTCGTGTTGGGCGGCGACGTGCACAGCAACTACGTCGCCGATCTCAAGCCCGATTACAACGACCCGAAGTCGCCAGTGGTGGCAACCGAGTTCTGCGGCACCTCCATCACCAGCCCGTCACTGCCTCAGGACAGGATCGACTCGGCACTGCCGTTCAATCCGCACATCCGCTACGGCCGCGGCGATCAGCGGGGCTACATGCGCTTCACCCTGGACCGCGAAGCCTTGCGAGCGCAATTGCGTGTGGTCGACAACGTGCTCGATCCTGCCAGTGGAGTGTCGACGCCGGCCAGATTTGTCGTGGAGGCAGGGAAGGCGGGGGCGATACCGGGATAAGGCCAGGATGAGGTCCTCTTACGGCGTGACCTCGCACAAGCAATGGGTGACCACCTCGAACGGCTTTCGTCCTTCCGTGAGCGCCCCGAGCCAATGGAGGTCCTGCAAGGTTTCGCGGGTCGTCGCCGGCAGCAGGCCGGTGGCCAGCGCCGCTTCGCGCTGCAACGGCGCTCCTATGATGCGGGCAAGCTCGACACCCGCCAGCGACATCAAACGTTCCAGCCGCCCCGGTTCGAGCTCCACGTACTCCACCCGGAAACCATCGCCCAGCTTCGCGCGTCGGGCCGCCGAGCGCAGAGCGTCGCCGAAACTGCCCAGCGTGTCGATGAGGTTGCGCTCCTTGGCCTGTGCGCCCGTCCACACACGACCCTGACCGACCGCGTCGATCTTGTCGGGCGTCGTGTGCCGCGCCTTGGCTGCACGGCCCGTGAACTCCGCGTATGCATGCTCGATCGACCCCTGCACCAGTTGTGCGAAGCGCGGGTCGAGCGACCGTCGTGGATCGTAGGCGCCTGCGAGCCACGCGGTCGTCACGCCGCCCGTGTGCAACGAGAGCTTGTCCATCGCCTTCTCAGCGGTCGGCATCATCGCGATCACACCGATCGAGCCCGTGATCGTCGTCGGTTCGGCGATCACCTCGTCGGCCGACATCGAGATCCAGTAGCCGCCCGAGGCCGCCACGTTCCCCATCGACACCACCACCGGCTTGCCCGCCGCGCGGGTGGCCTCCAGCTCGCGGCGGATCTGCTCCGACGCGAAGGCGCTTCCGCCGGGTGAGTTCACGCGCAGCACCACCGCCTTGACGTGATCGTCCTCGCGCGCCTTGCGGATGAGATCGGCCGTCGAGATGCCGCCGATCTTCCCTGCAGGGGCTGTGCCGTCCACGATGTCCCCTTCGGCGATCACCACGCCGACCGCATCGCCCGTGCGCTTCGGCTTGTGGTGCGCGAGGAAGTCCAGATAGCCGATCTGGCGGAAGCTCTTGTTGCGTTCGTCCCTGACGCCGCGCTCGATCATCATCTGCCGCATCTCGGGCCGCGACTTCAGTCCGTCGACAAGCTTCATCTGCACGGCAAGCTTCGCCGCGTCTCCGCCCACCTCCGCGAAGCGCTGCGGCAATCCGTCGATGCCGCGCTGGATGCTGCCCGGCGTCAGCTTGCGTGCGCTCTCGACGCCTTGGGTGTACGCGCTCCATAACGCTCCGTACAGCAAGCCCTCGGATTCGATCGACTCCTTCGACGGCCCGTTGGCGCTGTAGACCTCGCCGAAGCTCTTGTAGCTGCCCACGCGCATCACATTCGCGCTGATGCCGAGTCTGTCCAGCGCATCACGGTAGTAGTTGCGCCAGCCGCCCAGCCCCTTCAGGTAGACCATGCCCATCGGGTCCAGCCAGACCTCGTTGGCCTGCGCGGCGAGGTAGTACTGCGACTGGTCGTAGCTCGAACCCCACGCGATCACCTGCTTGCCACCGGCCTTGAAGCGCTGCAGCGCCGCGGCCACCTCGCGCAGGTCGGCCAATCCGCTGCCGTCGAATTCGTCGAGCGCCAGCACGATGCGTTCGATGCGTGCGTCGCTTGCGGCCAGCTCAATGGCCCGCAGTACATCACGCAGCTGAGCCCCGTCACCTGTCGAGGCGCCGGCAGCCTCCTGTTGGAGCGTGTCGCGCCAATGCCCCGTGCGCTGCTCCACCAGCCGGCCCTTCAGGTTCAGCACGAGAGCCGTCCTGTCCTTGAGCGCGGGCGGGCCGCTGGCGACGACCGCGACACCGATCGCCACCAGCACAAACACGAACAGCAGGTTCAGCGCCACGCGGCGACTCGCATCGAGCCAGCGCCACAAGGCGGCGAAGAAGCGCACGAGGCGCGACGGGGAGGCCATGTTCTTCTCCTGGGCAGGTTCCTGTGGCCTGCAGCTTAAGACAAGGCATTGTCAACGCCCTTGCGTCATCGGTGCGGCGGGCCCGGAGACGACGGCGGTTTTAGGACAGGGGGCCGGAGCGTGCCAACGACTGCGCGCCGATAACAAAGGTGGGGACAAGTTTGGAACAAGGTGCAAGTCATCCACAGGGAGAAGGCTTGCCGTCAAGTTGTTGTGCTGTTTTCCGTCTGCAAACGAGGCTGCCTCCCACAGGGTTCTTGCTCTGCTAAACCCTTATGGAATCGAGCGAAAACAGGGTTTTCCACAGAACGCGCCGGACTCTACTAGAACGACTAGTTTGAAAAGGAAGTAATCGTTGTGCTGAACGCCGCTCTACAGTTCCGCGACCGGCATCGGCCACCGCAACTCCTCGGGGCCAACAGGTCGACCCTCGTGCCACACAGGCGATCGAGGGCCTGCCGCACACCAGTAAAGCGACCTGCGTCGCAGGGCGCTCGTGCGTTTCAGCGGCGCACAATGGCCGTTCACATTGCCCGAAGAGACTCCTTCTGATGAGCGCCGAATCTCCGCCGCGCCAGCTTCCTGAATCGGAGCTGGTCCCAAGCACGCTGACTTTCCCGGTTGTGGGAATCGGCGCATCTGCGGGAGGCCTCACGCCGCTCTTGAAGTTTTTCGAGAACGTGCCGAGCGACAGCGGGATGGCGTTCGTCGTGGTCGTTCACCTTTCGCCGACACATGCGAGCAGCCTTCCGTCGCTGCTACAGACCTCTACATCGATGAAAGTCGTGAGCGCCGAGCAGTCAATGGACATCGCGCCGAACACGATCTACGTGATCCCCCCCAGCAAGATGCTGTCGATGAACGACAGCTACCTCAGGGTGACGGAGCTTGACCGGCCGCGCGGCCGCCACATGGCCATCGATCTTTTCTTTCGGACCCTGGCTGTGGTCCACCGGGAGCGCGCATTTGCGATCGTGATGTCGGGCACCGGCGCGGACGGCGCGGTGGGTATCACGCGCATCAAGGAAGAAGGCGGTATCTCGATGGTGCAGCAGCCCACCGAGGCCGAGTTCGACGGCATGCCCCGTGCCGCGCTCGCCACCGGCACGATCGACTGGGTGCTGCCGGTGGAGCAGATGCCCGCCAAGCTGATCGAGCTCTGGGACAACGCCCAGACGATCGAGCTGCCGAACGCGAAGGACGAAGGCGTACCGGCGTTGCCGTCGCCCCATGCGGCACGCCAGGCCGAGGAGGCGTTGCGCGACATCCTCCTGCTGCTGCGCACCCGCACCGGGCACGACTTCCGGAATTACAAGAGAGCCACCGTGCTGAGGAGGCTGGAGCGGCGGCTGCAGGTCCACGGCCTGCCGAACCTGCCTGCCTACCGAGCCTTCCTGCAGGCCCAGCCCGAAGAGGCGCAGGCGTTGCTGAAGGATCTCCTGATCGGGGTCACCAACTTTTTTCGCGATGCCGAGGGTTTCGAGATGCTTCAGCGCGAGGCGATCGCGCCGCTGTTTGACACCGACGAAGCCCCATCCGACCTGCGCGCGTGGGTTGCCGGCTGCGCGACCGGCGAGGAGGCGTATTCGGTGGCCATCCTGCTGTGCGAGCAGGCCGCGCAGCTGACGCAGCCGCCGAAGATCCATATCTCCGCCACCGACATCGACGAAGCTGCAATCACGCACGCACGGATGGGGGCCTACCCGACCTCGATCGAAACCGACGTATCGCCCACCCGCCTGCGCCGCTATTTCGACCGGGAGTCAGACCAGTACCGCATTCGCAAGGAGGTGCGCGAGAAGGTGATGTTCGCCGTGCACAATCTGCTGCACGATCCCCCGTTCTCCAAGCTCGATCTCATCTCCTGTCGAAACCTGCTGATCTACCTCGACCGCGATGTACAGGCGGACATCCTGGAGATGTTTCATTTCGCACTCAAGCCCGGCGGGTACCTCTTTTTGGGAAGCTCAGAATCGGCTGACACCCCGTCTCAGTACTTTTCCGTGGTCGACAAGAAGCATCGCATCTATCGCGCCAATGTCATGTCGCGAACCACGCGTTACATGCACAGGATCGGTGCCGGTACGCCCTCGGCACTGGTTACGCAGCATGTCCAGGCCCGGCCCGAGAAGCGCGGGCCGAGCTTTGCCGAGTTGCATCGTCAGCTCACCGAGCAATATGCGCCGCCTTCGGTGCTGATCGACGCCGACGGAAACATCGTTCACCTGTCGGGGCAGGCCGGCCGCTTCCTGAGGCATGCCGCAGGGGCACCCTCCACCAACCTGATGACGCTGGTGCAGCCGGAACTGCGGCTGGAGTTGCGAACCGCGGTGTTCCAAGCGCTGCGCACCGACGAGAGTGTCGAGGCGCGGCGAGTCCGCATCCGCCAGGGCGACAAGGACCGCTACGTCAACATGATCGCGCGCCCGGTGCATGAACCGGAGCTGAGTCCCGAGCATCTGGTGCTGGTGCTTTTCGACGAGGTCGGGGATTTGACGGGCTCCGAGACGGTGCAGGTCGCGAGCGATGGTCGCGATCCGCTGATCGCACAGCTGGAGGAAGAGCTGTCGCGCACCAGGGAGCAGATCCAGAACACGATCGAGCAGTCAGAGACCTCGACCGAAGAACTCAAGGCCTCCAACGAGGAACTGCAGGTGCTCGACGAAGAGCTGCG
This sequence comes from Burkholderiaceae bacterium, assembly GCA_035719405.1. GTDB lineage: Bacteria > Pseudomonadota > Gammaproteobacteria > Burkholderiales > Burkholderiaceae_C > CAMLIZ01. The sequence continues at coordinate 8,674 of DASTGE010000129.1, read as the reverse complement.
CTCCACGACGGAGGAACTGGAGACGAGCAAAGAGGAACTGCAGTCGATCAACGAGGAACTCATCACCGTCAACCACGAACTGAAGACCAAGGTGGAGGAAACCAGCAAGATCAACGACGACCTTCAGAACCTCATCGCGTCGACCGACATCGCCACGGTCTTCGTCGACCGGGCAATGAGGATCAAGCGTTACACCCCGCACGCGACGAGGCTCTTCAACCTCATCCCGACCGACGTCGGCGGCTCGCTCCTGGACATAACCCACAAGCTCGACTATGACCACCTCGCCGACGATGCCACCGAGGCTTTTCAGTCGCTGCGCGTGATCGAGCGCGAGGTCGCCAGCCAGCACGGCCGCTGGTACCTCGCGCGTGTGTTGCCGTACAGGACGACCGAGGATCGAATCGACGGCGCGGTGCTCACCTTCGTCGATATCACCGGCCGCCGAAAGGCCGAGGAAACGATGCGGCAGATCGCCGAGGCCACGCGTGACTTCGCGATTATCACGCTCGACGAATCCGGGCGCGTGAAGACCTGGAACGAAGGTGCGGAGAAGGTGTTCGGATACACCGACAACGAGATGATCGGGCAGAACGTGGGACTGTTGTTCGTGCCCGAGGACCGCGAGAGCGGTGTGCTCGATCGTGAGCTGCAGCGTGCCCGCGACGACGGCCGTGCCGAGGATGACCGCTGGCATCTGCGCAAGGACGGCCAGCGCGTGTTCTGCAGCGGCGTCACCTCGCCTTTGCGGGACGACGGCCGGCTCGTGGGGTATGCCAAGATCGCCCGCGACATCACACAGAGCAAGCTGCGCGAGTACGAACGCGAGAGGGCGCTGCAGGAGGAGTCGGCGCGGCGCGCGGAGGCCCAGACCGCCAGCGAGCTGAAGGACGAGTTTCTCGCCGTCCTTTCGCATGAGCTGAAGAATCCTCTCAACCTCATCCAGCTGAACGCCGAGATGCTGACGCGCCTGCCCGAAGCGCGCGAACTGCCTGCGGTCCAGCGGGCCGCCGCCACCATCCGGCGCACCGTGCTCGGTCAGGCACAGATCATCGACGACCTGCTCGACTCATCCCGAATCAACACGGGCAAGTTGGCGCTGAACCGAGGGCGTGTCGACCTCGCTGCCGCGGCGATGGGAGTCGTCTCGGCCCTCAAGGACGACGCCCGCGCGCGCAAAGTGGAGCTTTCAGGACCCGAGGGGCAGGAGCCGGTGTTCATCGATGCCGATCCGGTGAGGGTGGATCAGATCGTCTGGAACCTGCTGACCAACGCATTGAAGTTCACGTCTTCCGGTGGCAAGGTGGAGGTGCGGGTGACGTCCAAAGGGCGGTTCGGACAGTTGCAGGTCGAGGACACGGGCAGGGGCATCGATGCGCAGGCTCTGCCTCACGTGTTCGAGATGTTCCACCAGGCCGATGCCCTTGTCTCACGGGCGCGAGGCGGGCTCGGGATCGGCCTGGCGGTGGTGAAGCAACTGGTAGACCTCCACGGCGGACGCGTGGAGGCCACGTCCCCGGGCCTCGGGCTTGGATCGACCTTCGTCGCCTGGTTGCCGCTGGCTGACCAGGAGCCGATGCCCGCGCCTGAGCAGGGCGAGGCGGGGCAGGCTGGCCCGTTGGCCGGTCGGCGCGTGCTCGTTGTCGACGCCGATACCGCGGGCGCAGATGCGCTGGCCCAGTTGCTGCGTGAGGAGGGGATCGAGGCCGAGCGCAGTGCGAGCAGGGACGCCGCATTGCAGCGCCTGCGCGAGGAACACTTCGACGCTGTGCTGGCCGACATCGCGGTGAGCGAGGGTAATGGGGCGCTGTTGGCGGAGCTTCGGCAGGACGAGCGGCTGAGCACGCTTCCCGTGCTTGCGCTGTCGGCGCTTGCGCGACCGAGCGACGAGCAGCGGGCGCGCGAGGCGGGGTTCCGCGCGCTGCTGGCCAAGCCCATCGCGATCGAGCAGCTCCTCGCAGAACTCGCCGCGGCGCTCTCCGAGCAGTCCGCGCGCTGACGCGGGGACCACAGAGGAGCTGTCGCCCACCCGCGGGAGCGTCGAGGTGAGCAGACGTGCCACCCGTGGACATACCTTTTCCCTCTCTTGGCAGCGGTCATTCACCGGCGGTTGACCACGATCTCGAGGTATTCGGAGGGCGCCACCATCCACCATCGAGCCGTCGCCGGCACGATTGAAGCGCGCGACCAATGCCTCCAGGTCGGCGGTCAGCGCCGCCTGCGCGTCCGGCGCGAGCGCGGCGTACGCCTTCAACATGGGTCCGTACCAGCTCTTGAACACGTGGATCCAATGCGCGGCCGACAGGTACCGGAACACGAAATGGTGCGGCTGTGACTCGATCGCCGCTGCATGCGGCTCGAACATCTCGCGGATGCGCGCTGGCGTCCCCCAGAGGGCGGGCGACTTCACGGCAGCGGGCGGTGGCAAATGCGTGCCGATGGTCTTGAACAGCTGGCCGATGAAGCCGTCGGGCGTCCAGTTGGCCATGCCGATCTTGCCGCCAGGACGGCACACCCGAACCAACTCGGCCGACGCCTTGTCCTGGTCCGGCGTGAACATGACGCCAAAGGTCGAGACAACCACGTCGAAGCTTGCGTCGGCGAACGGCAGTGCCTCGGCGTCAGCCTCCCGGCATTCCATCGGCAGACCGTCGGCAACCGCGCGCGCAGGCTTTCTCCAGCAGCTCGGGCACATAGTCGGTCGCGATGACGTTGCAGCCGCGGCGCGCGGCGGCCAGCGCGACATTTCCGTTGCCTGCTGCCACGTCGAGAACCTTCTGGCCGGCGCGGATGTCGAGTGATTCGCACAGCTGCTCGCCGACAATCTGCAGTGTCGTGCCGACGACGGCGTAATTGCCGGAGGACCATGCGCCCTGCTGGCGCGACTTCACGGCGGCAAGGTCGACGGACGGGCCGGCTTGGTGGTGTTGGGCAAGGGCAGCGGAGGATGGAGCCATGATCGTTTCCGTTGCGGGCAGTAGGTGCGGCGGGTTCGCCTGCCCGCTTGCGGCGAACCTTCGTATGCGGCGCGCGACTTGCGCGACCACCTCGGGTACCCACGGTAAAAGGCGGGCGTGGTGAGGGACGTGGTAGCGCGCGTGGAAACGTCCGTGGAAACGACTGTGGAACCTGCGCTCGAGTTGCGCCTGCTCGGGTCGACCTGGATCCCACCTTTGCGCGCGCCTATGCGGGCTTGTCGTTCACGCACTGGCAGAACGCATTCCAGCGCTGGGGCGGGCGCGAGCTGGAGACGGCGCGCGCCGTCGAGGCGGCCGGCCGAAGCCTCGCGGTGGACGACCGGGATCCGGCCGCGCACTGGGCCATGGGCAGGGCGCTGTGGCTGCGCGGCCGGCAGGATCAGCCCCTCGTCGAGCTGCAGACGACGGTGGATCTGAGCCCCAATTTTGCGCTCGGGCACTACTCCCTGTCGTTCGTGCATGGCACGGCGGGCGATCCAGCAGCCGCGATCGAGGCATCGGACCACTCGCGACACCTGAGTCCGTTCGACCCTTTGATGTTCGGCATGCTGGGGACGCGTGCCCTCGGGTTGGCGCGATTGGGGCGATTCGAGGAAGCTGCGCACTGGGCCGCCAAGGCCGCGGCACGGCCCAATGCCCACGCGCACATCCTCGCGATCGCCGCCGAGTGCCTCGCGCTTGCGGGCCGCATCGACGAGGCGCGCGAGATTGTCGCAGCCATCCAAAAGGTGGTCTCCCGGTATCGCGTCGACGACTTTCTCGACGCATTCCGGTTTCCCCCGGACGCGCAGAATCTCTTTCGAACGGCGGCGAAGCGAATTGGGCTTGAGTGATTCCGGCGCCGACGGCGGGTGGCTGCATGCCACTGGCGCAGAGCATCGAGAACCCGTTCAGCTCACGGCCTCAATGCTTGACGTTCTCCCGGTTGAAACCCTTGGTTGGAGCAATCGTGCTTGGCACGCCTTCTGAACCGTCGCTGCATGGTGACTGCCATTCACGCAGCAGTGCCTCGATGTGCTTGTTGCCGTCCCGCGCCGCGATGTCGATCAGGGCAAAGACGTTCTCATCGGTCACCAGCTCGTGGCCGACCCCCTTCTTCAGCTTGCGATAGATCGCAAGCAGCTCCTCGGGCTGTCCGGCAGTGTCGGTGCTTGGCATCTGGGCTCCTTTCGACGTGAGGACCGCTCAATATGAGCTGGATTGAGAAAAATCGGCAAGGTGTGTGTGCCGGTAGACAAGTGGGGACTTTCATGCATGAATAAGCTGGCGCAGCCAGGCGATGAGCCGGGAGACCAGGCCCATGCGTTGCGGTGCATCGGGCGCGGATTCAGGCGCGGCGGAAGGAGGATGTCGCTCGCGCAGCTTTACGTTGAAGTTTTCGAAGAACTCTGCGGCCATCTTCTGTGCCGCCATGTCCACCAGCCGGGAACCGATCTGGGCCAGCTTGCCGCCGACGCTGGCCTGGGCGTTGTAGTGAAGCATGGTTTCCTGCTCGCTCACTGGATCCAGCCGCACTTTGGCCGAGCCCTTGCCGAAGCCCGCGGCGCCCGCCTGCGCCTCGAACTGAAGCGTGTACGACTCCGGCGGCGTGATGTCCGAAAGCCTCAGCTTGCCTTTGAAGCGCGCCTTCACCGGACCGACCGCCGCCGTGATCGCGCAGTCGTAGGAGTTCTCGCCGGCGGGCGTGATGGCCTCGCACCCGGGAATGCATTGGCGCAGCAGATCGGTGTCGTTGAGCGCGGCCCAGGCCTGCAGCTGGGTGACGGGCAGCAGTTGCTGGTTGGTCAGTTCCATGGTTTGCGTTCTCGAAAAGGCTCGGCCAGGCGCTTCGCGAGCTGCTCGAGGCTGGCCAGGTTGTGGGCAGGCACGAAACGGTCGACGTGCGGCAGCATCGCGCGAATCCCCGCAGCGCGCGGTTCGAAGGCGTCGTAGCGCAGCAGGGGGTTGAGCCACACGAGGCGGCGGCAGCTCTTGTGCAGCCGCTCGATCTCGAACGTCAGCGCCTGCGTGTCGCCGTGTTCGAGGCCATCGGTGATCAGCAGCACGGTGCTGCGGCTGTCGAGCACCCGCCGGGCCCAGAGGCGATTGAACTCGTGCAAGGCGGACATGATGCGTGTGCCGCCGGACCAGTCTTGCACCACGTCGACGACCTGCGCCACCGCCAAGTCAGGGTCGCGCTGGCGCATCAAACGGGTGATCGGCGTGAGCCGCGTGCCGAACACGAAGCTGTGCACGCGCGTTGAGCCTTGCCCCAGTGCATGCGCGAAGTGCAGCAGCATTCTTGAATAGCGGCTCATCGAGCCGGAGATATCGGCCAGCACGACCAGCGTGCCCGGACGTTCGCTCCGACGCCGCCATCGCAGGTCCCACATGGCGCCGCCCTGCCGGGCCATGATGCGCATGCTCTCGCGCCAGTCGATGCGGCCGGGCTGGAGCGCGCGCTGAAGACGCCGGGTCTCGAGAGACTCGAAGAAGGGGCGCAGGCCTCGCAGCATCCACTTGGCCTGCTGCCACTCCTCGGCGGTCATCATTTCGAAGTCGGCACGTCGCAACTGCTCCCGCCCGCTGAAGGTGAAGGCGGCATCAAACTGCCGTTCGTCCTTCGGCGGCGGCTCGTGGCGCCGCTTCGAGGCGCCGTTGGGGAACATCGCGCCCGCCAGCCGCCGGTTTTCGCGCTGCTTCAGCAGATCGCTCTTTGCCTGCACTTGAGGCAGCAGCAGGGCCATCATGCGACCGGAGATGTCGGGGTCGCGCCAGAAGAGCTCGAAGGCCTGATCGAACAGCGGCCGGTGCTCTGCGCGGTCGAGCAGGCAGGTGAGCAGCACGTCATGCACGACGCTGCGCACGTCGATGCCCGTCAGTGGCAGCGCCTGCAAGGCAAGCAGCACGCGATCTGTGCCCACCGGCAGCCCGGCCTCGCGAAGGATGCGCGCGAAGTGCATGACGTTGTCGGCGAGACGGCCACTGCTCATCTCATCAACGCCCGCCTGCTGCAGCCGCCTGGTCCACGAGCTTCTGCAGCTCCGCGCCCTGTAGCCGGGCGATGTCGTCCTGGTACTTTAGCAGCACGCCCAGCGTGTCCTGCACGGTCCGCGGATCGAGCGTCAACGCATCCAGCGCCAGCAAGGCCTTCGCCCACTCGATGCTCTCCGCGATGCCGGGAAGCTTGTACAGCTCCAGCGAGCGCAGCGATTGCACGAAAGCGACCACCTGCCGGGTCAGCGCTTCCGGCGCTTCAGGCACACGCCGCTTCAGGATTGCCGACTCGCGCTGCGCATCGGGAAAGCCGACCCAGTGGTACAGGCAACGGCGCTTGACAGCATCGTGGATCTCGCGCGTGCGGTTCGAGGTGAGTACGACGATGGGTGGCTGGGGCGCCTTGATCGTGCCGAGTTCCGGAATCGTGATCTGGAAGTCCGACAGCACCTCGAGCAGGAAGGCCTCGAAGGGCTCGTCCGCGCGGTCAAGCTCGTCGATTAGCAACACCGGCGCGACAAGGTTGGTGGGCTCGATCGCCTGCAGCAGGGCGCGCTTGATCAGGAACTTGCCACTGAAAAGCTCCTCGCCCAACGTGTCGCGCGTCGCGCCTTCGCTTTCCGCAAGCCGGATCTCGATCATCTGCCTCGCGTAGTTCCATTCGTAGGCGGCACCGGCGAGATCCAGCCCCTCGTGGCATTGCAGGCGGATCAGCGGGCGCTCGAGCATGCGCGCAAGTGTCTTGGCGATCTCGGTCTTGCCTGTGCCTGGCTCTCCTTCGAGGAACAGCGGGCGCTCGAGCTTGAGCGCGAGGAAGACTGCGGTGGCAAGCGAGCGTTCGGCCACGTAATCGTGGGCGAGCAGGCGCTCGGCAGTGTCGTCGATGCTGGTCGGAAGGCGGCTCATGCTGAAGCCTAAACATGAACGCCGCTACCGCGCGCGGCGTTCATGCCAAGACCCTTTGCGGGCGCTGGCAGATCAGGCGGCCGCGACCGCGCGCCTGGCCAGCACGGGGATGAGGGCGGCCCGGTATTCGGCCGATCCGTGCAGGTCGGTGTTCAATCCGCCCGCATCGATCTTCACCGCGTCGCAAGAAGCCGGCGACCAGGTCGTGGCAAGCTTGTCTTCCAGGGCCTTCACCCGGAACGCGCAGGGTCCCGCGCCTGTGACCGCCACCCGCGGACCTTGCGCTGTGAGCGCGACGAAGACCCCGACCAACGAGAAGCGCGAGGCAGGCTGCTTGAACTTCTGCCACCCGGCCTTCGTCGGGACCGGGAAGCTGACTGCGGTGATGATCTCGCCCTCGGCCAGCGCGGTTTCGTACAGGCCTTTGAAGAAGTTGTCCGCCGCGATCGTGCGCCGGTCCGTCTGGACGGTGGCGCCGAGTCCGAGCACGGCCGCGGGATAGTCGGCGGCCGGATCGTTGTTGGCCAGGCTGCCGCCGATCGTGCCGCGATTGCGCACCTGCCGGTCGCCGATGTTGCCCGCCAGCGCGGCCAGCGCTGGAATGGCGTCGCGCACCGCCTGCGACTCCGCCACGCTCGCATGCGTGGCCATGGCGCCGATCGTGACCACGCCCTTGCCCGCGCTGATGCTCCTCAATTCGGCAATGGCGCCGAGATCCACCAGTGCGTCGGGTGCCGACAGCCCGAGCTTCATCGCCGGCAGCAGTGACTGCCCGCCCGCGAGAAAGCGCGCGCCGGGCGCGGATGCGGCTTTCAGCGCATCGGCCAACGAGGCTGCCTGTTGATAGGCGAATGGTTGCATGTCCCTTCTCCTTTGCTTTTCAGCGAGCAGCGCGCCACACGTTGTACGGCGTGGCTGGCATCGGCACGTCCTTCACCTTCAGCGCATCGCAGATCGCGTTGATCAGCGCGGCAGGAGAGCCGATCGCGCCGGCCTCGCCGCACCCCTTCGCGCCCATCGGGTTGTGGGTGCAGGGGGTGCCGGGGACGGCTGCGACATTGAAGTGAGGCAGATCGTCGGCACGTGGCATCGCATAGTCCATGTAGCTGCCTGTCAGCAGCTGTCCGCTGTCGGTGTCGTACACGCCGTGCTCCATCAGCGCCTGCCCGATGCCCTGCGCGAGCCCGCCGTGCACCTGGCCTTCGACGATCATCGGGTTGATGACATTGCCGAAGTCGTCGCACGCGGTGAAGCGGTCGATGTGTACGGCGCCGGTGGCGCGATCGACCTCCACCTCGCAGATGTAGGTGCCTGCCGGGTAGGTGAAGTTGCTCGGGTCATAGAACGCGTTCTCGTTCAGGCCCGGCTCGAGCTTGTCATGCGGGAAGTTGTGCGGCACGTACGCCGTGAGCGCGATCTGCGCGAAGGGGATGGCCTTGTCGGTGCCCTTGACGCGGAACTGCCCGTCGGTGAACTCCACGTCGTCGTCGGCCGCCTCCATCAAATGCGCCGCGATCTTCCGACCCTTGGAGATGACCTTGTCCAGCGCCTTCAGGATCGCGGTGCCGCCCACGGCCAGCGAACGCGAACCGTAGGTGCCCATCCCGAACAGGACCTTGCCCGTGTCGCCATGCTGGATGTCGACGTCGTCCATTGCAATGCCGAGCTTGTCGGCCACCAGTTGCGCGAACGTCGTCTCATGGCCCTGCCCGTGGCTGTGGGAGCCGGTAAAGATGGTCACCTTGCCGGTCGGATGCACCCTGACCTCGCCCGCTTCGAAAAGACCCGCGCGGGCGCCGAGCGCACCGGCGACG
>DASTGE010000128.1:0-2840 GCA_035719405.1 Burkholderiaceae bacterium | reverse complement strand
GCTGGCCCGTGCCTGGAAGACATCGGGCAGCAGTGCGTCCAGCTGCATGGCGCTGACGATGCGATCGGCCAGCGTGAGGTTGCAGGATACCGACGACGCAGCCACGAAGTGCTGCCATAGTGCCGCGGCGATGCCGGTGAGGGACAGAAGCAGCCCAAGGCCGGCCGCTGCCGTGCGGCCTGCGGTGGTGCGCCATGCGAGGCCGATCAGGCAGGCCAGCGCGATCGCGGCGAAGATCACCCGCTGCAGCACGCACCACGGACACGGCTGCATGTCGAAGACATGTTGCGATACGAGCGCAGCGCCGATCGCGGCAAGCGAAAGCACGAGCCCGGTCGCAAACCAGGCGCCCGAGCGCCGGCGTATGTCGGTCATTCCACCTCGGCGATCAGCTCGATTTCGACGCAGGCACCGAGAGGGATCTGTGCGACGCCGAACGCGCTGCGCGCATGCTGGCCTGGCGGCCCGAACACCTCGGCCAGGAGTTCGGAGCAGCCGTTGGTGACGAGGTGCTGCTCGGTGAAGCTGGGCGAGCTGTTGACCAGGCTCATCACCTTGACGATGCGCTTGATGCGGCCCAGTTCGCCGACGGCGGCCTTGAGGGTCCCCAGCAGATCGATGGCGATCGCGCGTGCCGCGGCCTTGCCTTCTCCGGTTTCCATCGTCACGCCGAGCTGGCCCACCCAGGGCTTGCCGTCCTTCTTGGCAATATGGCCGGACACGAAGATCAGATTGCCCGTGCGGACGAAGGGAACGTACGCGGCAGCGGGAGCGGCGACGGGGGGGAGGGTGATCCCAAGTTGCTCGAGGCGTTGTTCGATGGTGCTCATGGGCGCGGATGCTACACGAGCAGAACTATGGGATTGATTCGCCACAACTCCCCGTGACCGTGGGACCGCGGACGGCTGACGCGGCCGCCGGACATGGGACACTTGCCGGCCATGACGGGAGGGACGGCGGCACGAGGAATGTCGGGGGCGGGCCTGCGGCTGGGCGGGATGATGCTCGCCTGGCTCGCAGGCGTGGCGGTTCAGTTGCAACAGGCACAGCTGTGGCCGGCACAGCGGTATGGCCTCTTCGTGGCCGCCGGATTCGTGTTGATGGTGAGTGCAGGATGGTCGCGTCGGACCACGCTCCCGATGCTGCTGGCCGCCGCGCTGCTCGGCACCGGCGTGGCCGGCCTGCGTGCCGTTGACCGGCTTGCCGACGCGCTGGCACCCGAGCTGGAAGGGCAGGACCTGATCGTCACGGGCATCGTCGCCCGGCTGCCGCAGGTGGGGCCGGACGGTACGCGTTTTCCTTTTCAGGTGGAGTCGGCCGAGTGGAAAGGCCGGCCGGTGAAGCTGCCGGCGCTCGTGAGCGTCGGCTGGTACCGCGGGTGGCACGACGAGGCGACGTTGGCCGACCCTCGCGCGGAATTGCGCGCCGGGCAGCGGTGGCGCTTCACGCTGCGCATGAAGCAGCCGCACGGCACCTTCAACCCCGGCGGCTTCGATGTCGAGCTGTGGCTGTTCGAGCAGGGCCTGCGGGCGACCGCGTATGTGCGGGCGGCCAGCGACGCGACGGGTGCGCAACGCCGCGAAGATGCCGCGGGCTACCCGGTCGAACGCCTGAGGCAGCACGTGAAGGATGCGATCGTGGCGCATGTCGGGGACACGCGGGCCGCGGGTGTGCTCGCCGCGCTCGCCGTGGGCGACCAGGCCGCGATCGAGCGCGAGGACTGGGAACTGTTCCGCGCCAGCGGCATTGCCCATCTCGTGAGCATCAGCGGCCTGCACGTGACCATGTTTGCGTGGCTCGTCGGTGCCATCGTGGGCCGGGTGTGGCGTTGCAGCGCAAGGCTTGCCCTGCTCGTGCCGACGCCGTGGGCCGCACGTTGGGGCGGCCTGTTCGGGGCCGCCGGCTACGCCATGCTTGCAGGATGGGGCGTGCCGGCACAGCGAACCGTGTGGATGATCGCCTCTGCCGCGCTGCTGGCCACGCTCGGCGTGCGCTGGCCCTGGCTGCTCGTGCTGCTGATGGCAGCCGTGGTGGTCACGGTGATCGACCCCTGGGCGCTGCTGCAGCCCGGGTTCTGGCTGTCGTTCGCAGCGGTCGGGTTGCTGATGTCATCGAGCGCCGTGTTCCACCCGGGCAGCGCGACGTCCTCGTCGCGCGGATGGCGTGCGCGATTGGCCGCCACCGCCCGGGAGGGTCTTCGCACCCAGCTCATCGCGACGCTAGGGCTGGCGCCGCTGACGCTGGTGTTCTTCCAGCAGTTGTCGGTGGTGGGCTTCGCGGCCAACCTTGTCGCCATCCCGTTGGTCACGCTGGTGGTGACGCCGCTTGCGTTGCTGGGCGTGCTCATGCCGCCGTTGTGGCACGCGGGTGCGGTGATGGTGCAGGCCCTGTGCGTCTACCTCGACGGCTTGACTTCGCTGCCCTGGTCCGTGTGGACCGTGCCGGCCGCCCCCTGGTGGGCTCAGGCACTCGGCCTGCTCGGCGGCGCGCTGCTCGTGATGCCGTTGCCCATGCGCCTGCGCCTGCTGGCCTTGCCGCTCGCGTTGCCGCTGCTCTGGCCGGCGGTACCGCGTCCGGCTGAAGGCCGGTTCGAGCTTGTCGCGGTCGACGTCGGCCAAGGCACTGCGGTGCTCGTGCGCACCCGCGAGCATCTGCTTCTGTACGACACGGGCCCGCAGTATTCCCCTGAGAGCGATGCCGGGCAGCGCGTGCTGCTGCCTCTGCTGCGCGTGCGTGGTGAACGGCCGTTGGACTTGATGATGCTCAGTCACCGTGACACCGATCATGTGGGCGGCGCGGGAGCCTTGCTCAAAGCGTGGCCGGTGCAGGAGATGAGCAGC
>DASTGE010000127.1:0-3195 GCA_035719405.1 Burkholderiaceae bacterium | reverse complement strand
CGGTCCTTCGTCAATCCGCAGCCGAATTGAAAACTCGATTCTCCTCAATCCGCTTTCCACGGTGCGCGCCATGGTCGATATGGCCGGCAACGCTCCGCCCCTGCTTTACGACCCCGCTTTCAAGATCGGCGATTTCGACTGGGACGTCGTGCCCTGCGACCGCCTGATTGGAGGATGCTGATGCTGATCCGGAAATCGTGGCAAGCCCTTGCCATTGCCCTCCTCCTGCTCGTCGCCTCCCGCGCGAATGCAAACACATGGCCGACGCTGGAGCTGCCCGCCGGCGCCCGCTCGGAGGTCGTCGCTGACGACATGATCCTCAACGGGCTGAACAGCCGCGTGCTTCGCTTCGACATCAAGGGCACCATGCAGGATGCCGAGGCATTCTTCAGGCAACAATTGGGGCCGCGAATCGCCGAGAACGAAATCAGGGGTTCGAAGGTGCTGGCCACGCGGCAGGGCGATTATTTCGTGACCGTGCAGCTGAGGGAATTGCGTTCCGGCGTGGTGCAAGGCACCGCGATGACCACACGCCTGCAACGCGAGCCCGGCGAAATCAACGCGACCTCGCAACTGCGCAAAGCGCTTCCGCCCGACACCGCCGTACTCTCGACGTCGCAGTCCGATAATCATGGCCGGCCCGCCGTCACGCTCGTTGCCACCAATCGCGCCACTGTCAAGGCCAACCGCGACAGCCTGCTGACCCGGCTGGCCGATGAAGGCTTTCGGGTTGCGAAAGAAGGCACACAGGTCGTGGATGGTCATCCGACGACCGTGCTTCAACTCATCAGAGATGGCGAGGACGTAATTGTGACGATCTCGGACCTCATCGCGTATCGCTCGCTTGTCATCAACCGGGTGAAGGAGCCGCATTGAATCCGCTCTCGATCCTCATTCATCAACACTCCCGCCGATTTGCCGGATCGCGGGGTTGTCAGCGCGGCCAAGCCATGGTGGAGTACCTGGTCGGCCTCACCCTTGCGATTGCGCTGCTGGCAATTCCCATTGACGGCAGCAATTCCGTCGTCAGCCTCATGCTCGAGGCTGTTCGTACCGCCTGGTCGAAGTTTCTCGCGGCCCTGTCCCTGCCCCAATAGTCTTCCACAAGCTCTCCCATGAAGCTCTCCTTGCATCGATCCTGGCTGATCCTTGGCGCGGCGCTCGCCATCGGCGGGCTGGCCGCATTCGGCGTCAATCGCTACATCGTGCGGCAGGTCCAGGAAGTCGAGGCCCGCGGCAAGGCCGTCAAGACCGTGCGCATCGTCGTGCCGAAGGAAGACCTGCAAAAAGGCAGCGCACTGGAAGCGCCCCTCGTGGCGGTGCGTGAGGTACCGCAAGAGTGGGCGCAATCCAATGCGGTGACTCCGGATCAATTCGCTCGCGTCGAGCACCAGAAGCTCGCATATGGCGTCCGCCGCGGAGAAATGATCCTGTGGTCGATGCTTGAAGGCCAGCGCGCCCCCACGTTCTCGTCGCGTCTGGCCAAAGGTAGACGCGCCATTACCGTACCTGTCGACGAAGTCAATTCCATCTCAGGAATGCTCGAACCCGGTGATCGCATCGACTTGATGACGTCCATCCGGCGCGACAACCAGACCTATATGTTCCCGCTGCTGCAGAACGTGACCATTCTCGCCACGGGTTCGCGCGCCATCCCCGAGGGTGACGCCAAGGACGGCCGGCGCACCTACGCCACGATCACGCTCGAGACCAGTCCTGAAGACGCACAACGCGTGCTTGCCGCGCGCGAGGTCGGCAAGCTGGCTGCGCTACTGCGATCGCCGGGGGACAACGCGAGCGCCAGTGGAGCGCGCCGCGACGCAATGGCATTGCTGGGCATCGGCGGGCTTCCGAGGCAAGGCGAGTCCGACGCGGTACCCGTGCTCTATGGCGGGCGCAATTCGGCAGGCCACGAATTGAACCCGGGACGACTGCCTGCCGCTGTTCCGGTTGCTCCTGTGGCTCCGGTTGCTTCAGCCAAACCCAGTCCCTGAGCCTGCACAGTTCCCGATTTGCACACCGGAGGAGGGCCGTAGCCAGGGGCGCGTCGAGACGTACCCGACTGCGGCAGGGCCGGTGCCACGACAACGAATGATCGACACCTTTCAATGACCACCCCTAGCACCCGCAAGTCCAGCCGGCGCCCGCTGATCCGGCTGCTTCCCGCCCTCACCCCGGCGCTGATCGCCACCGCCCTTCATGCGCAATCCAACCCGCCGCCATTGCCGCCGGCAAGCGCATCCCCATTACCAGGCGCAGCCACACCCGCCAGCGCCCCCACCTCCCGCATTGACCCTCGCAATGGATTTGCCGAGACGCTGCGGCCCACGAAAAAGCGCACGACGGCCAAGCCCGGCCTGATCGAGAACGTTCCTTATGCGCCGATCCAGCCGACTGACGACGAAGCGCCGATCCCCGAGATCGAGATGTTCGTCGGCGAATCGCGCGTATTCCCCGCGCCCGGCGTTGCCCGCATTGCGGTGGGAAATGGCTCGATCCTGACTGCCGCGGCATTGGACGGCAAGGAAGTCATCCTATTCGCCAATGCCACTGGCACATCGTCGCTGTTCATCTGGAATGCCGACGGCCGCTATCAGCGCGTCAAGATCAACATCGTCCCGGGTGACGCCGCACGCCATGTTCGCGAGGTGGCAGCGTTCCTGTCCACCATCCCCAAGGCCAAGGCCTCGGTGGTCGGCACCAGCATCATCGTCGAGGGCGACGAATTGTCCGATGCCGACCTGCTGAAGATCGAGGAGCTTGCCAAGCGCTATCCGCAGATCGTCAACTTCACCAACAAGGTCGGCTGGGAGCAAATGGTCTCCTTCGACGTCAAAGTCGTCGAATTCCCGACCTCCGCGTTGAAGGAGATCGGCCTGAAGTGGAACTCCACAGGGGGCGCCGGAATCGCCGGGATCTGGGCGCCGATCCGCCGCGGCAACGACGGCCCCTATCAGCTCAACATCCAGACGGGGCAGAACAACGCGCCTCCGATCACATCGCCAGGGGGCCAACAGGCCGTGCCAATGCCCTCCGGCCTGAATGCGCTCGGCGCCCTCAACATGGGCCTCAATGCGCAACTCAACCTGCTTGCGCAGGACGGCCGCGCGGCCGTTCTGGCCGAGCCGCAACTGTCGGCGCGCAATGGCGCCAAGGCCAGCTTCGTGGCCGGCGGCGAGATCCCGTATGCGGTGA
>DASTGE010000126.1:0-3113 GCA_035719405.1 Burkholderiaceae bacterium | reverse complement strand
CAGGGATCATCGAGCCACTGCAGCAGTTGCAGTGCGCGCGGCGAGCGGCGCAACCATTCCCGCGATTCCCAGACGCGGCGGGGCCATCGCAGCCAGGCGGGATCATCGGGCGAGAAGTCGAGCATGGAGTCGGGGGCGGATTGGGTCATCTCGACATGCTAATGGGAGCTCAATGCCATGGGCACTCACTGATGATCCAGCCGATTTGCCTTGCGTGACCGGAAACGCGCCGACTTCATCTGTGCATGTCATTGTGGGGGCAGAACACCAGTGATCCGCCCCACCCTGAATCAGAACCAGCTCTTGATCTCGTCGACCGCGCCTGATACCGCGTCGGCCACTGCATCGCGCGCACCTGAAATCTGTGCGCCATAGGCGACGCCGACGCCGACGACCAAGCCCGCGGCTGCGCCCACCGCAGTGCCCGCAACGGGGACGACGGAGCCTATTGCCGCACCTGCGGCGACGGAGGCGGCCACCGAGGCCGCACCGACGGTCGTGTCCGCCGCAACATTGCCGATCGCCTTGGAGTCGCCGCGCGCCAAACCTTCGCGATTCTCGTAAGTCGATACGCCGGCCGACAGCACGGCACCGACCGCGGTCGAACCGGCAGCGCGGGTGGCGAGCGTGCGCAGTGCGACGCTCGTTCCCGCGGCGTCAACTGCGGCGACACTGCCGGCGCGGGCTGCAACGCTGGCGCCGGCTCGCTCAATGGCCGGGCCCATCGCCCGGTCGATCACAGGCGTCAGCAATCGCTCGCCCTGCGCAGCCGTGGCGCCAAGGGCCGCACCGGCTGCGGTCTGCTTCAACACCTCCCCAGCATTGGAAAGGTTGAGCTGCCCGTTGACCCCGAGGGAGATCATCGAGACCGCCCCTCCTGCAAGGGCACCGAAAGCCGCGCCCTGCCGAACGGAGGGCAGTTCGGGTGCGGGGATGCGCGTCGGCCCGAGACGGGACACGGGTTCGCCGTAGCTCTTGCCCAGCGTCTGCATCGCCTGCTCGGGAGTGCGCATATGCGCCCGGAAATATTCGATCGCGTTGAACGACTTTCCGGGATTGGCTTGCTCCCATTGCGCGCGGAAGGCCTTGAGCTCGGGCTGTGCCTTCGCAATGCCGTCGGCGGAAATCTGCCGTAGGTCGGATATTGAATAGGCGCGTTCGCCGATGACAATGCGGCGCGCCACGGGGTCGCCCACCGCCTTCTCGAGTTGGTCGAGGTTGGGCTTCGACAGCAGCGTCGTGAAGTCCGCCTTCTCGTCGAACATGTAGTAATGCACCGCACGTCCGGTGTCGGGCGCGGCTTGCGTGCGCCACTCCGCCTGGCGCCCGGTTTGCGACACCTTGGCAGTCCGGTCGCCCGACAGTTCGTTGGCGAGTGTGTTCGCGCCGTACTTCGTGCTCTCGACATGGAGCGTGCCGTCGCGTGTCTTGAAGTACAGGTCGGCGTCGATGTCAGGCACGTCGAGCAACGGCAGGCCCGTGCGTCCGGTGTCACCGTTGTGCCTGGGGTCGTAGGCGAGTCTGGTTCCGCCGGCCAGATCCACTTGCTCCAGCACCTGTGCGGCGCGGTGCATCTGCGACATGGCGCCCTTGAACTCGGCGCTGCCAGGACGCGCAGTCGCCAGGTCGTACAGGTGCTGGCGAAAGGCGTTGTTGATGTGCGGGTCGATCTTGCCGTCGATCACGGCATTACCGAGGTGCTCGAGCGTCAGGCGCAGTTGTTGAGCCTGCTCGGGCGGCAGATCTGTGCGCAGCATTGCGTTGCGGGCGTTGGTTGCCGCATCTGCCATCGCTTGTGCCTGAATGCCAGCACCGGAAGGCGCGGTGCTGGCCGCAAGGCGAAAGCCTTCGATGGCGCGGGCCTGCGGGCTGAGCGGCATGTTCGCGACGCGCGCAGCTTCAGCACCCGCCTGTGCAGCAGAGGCAGCCGCGGCATCCGTCGCATAGCGCAACGAAGTGACGCCGGAGGAATAAAGATCGGGGCGCATCAGGAAGCCTCCCCGGCTTGGCCACACCACCCTTGAGCAGGTCGCTCCTGTCGATTTGGTTGTCGCATCGTGCTGATTCTTCTTTCTCTGAACACCGAGGCCTTCCGGCCGGCTGCGGCAAGCGCGCGTGACCGCGCCCAAGCCCGTAGAGATTGAAGACCTTCTTCCTGCGCCTCGTAAGCTGGGGCCGCTCCTAGCTGGGAGCGACCCCAGTCTTGATACTTGCGGCGCTGTGAAGTAAGCCGATGCATGTCGGCGAGATCGTCTTGACGAGCGGCCCCTTTGGAAAACAAACGGGCAGACGAAACATCAATCTCCTGGCCCGCTCACGCCAGCCTCGATCCCGCCAACGTGGTCGTCACGCAAAGTCCGGATGACCGGACCTCTCATCGATCGACTCCAGCAGATCAGCGGGGCTTTCGGATGTGAACCTGAACGTTGGCCGATCCGCGACAGCGCCGGTTGGAACACTGAAATTGTCGTCCCATCCGTCCTCCGCGCCCTCCTGCTCTTCATCGTTGCAGAACATCGCCAATGCGACTTCAATCACCCCGCGCTGCACGTAGCCAATTCTTCTTGGGAACGAATGCGCGAACACCTTGGCAAACCTCGCATCGATGTTTTTGTGAAGCGCTTCACGCAGCGGGTCGACAGAGAACCCTGGCTCATCCGGGGCTTGCATGGCAAGCTTCTCCCGCACTTTCCTGCGTCCCTTCTTTGAAAGGGCCTCCACCGCCATGTCGTGGGCAATGATGAAGTCAACCCGGATATCGTCCCATGTTTTCTTCACGTCCGCCTCGCCGAGATCGTCGCTGCCCGCATGCAGCGTCGAGAACTCGGTCAACCGAAGCTCCAGGTCTTCCAGCAGGTTCAAACGCGCCGCCGCCAGCCGGCACGCTTCCGCCTTGACGACGAGTTGCTCCAACAGCAAATCTCGTTTCACCGAACCGAAGTCGCTGGTTTCCCCATTTGAGGATTCCAATTCATCCAGCAGGACCTGGAGCTCCTGCTGAAGAATCGGCACCTTGTGACTATGGAGGTACTCGCGCTCCAGTTCGGTGGATTCCAGCATGAACCTCATTGTAGGCAATGGGAAAGATTGGGCCTGTGACGCCATTCTGTTGG
>DASTGE010000125.1:0-2129 GCA_035719405.1 Burkholderiaceae bacterium | reverse complement strand
GAACAGCAGCACCGAGAGTTGCCGGCCACCCGGCTCGACGCGGCAACCCACCGCCTTCGCGATCGAGGGGACGAGCCGGTCACTTCGACCGGCCACCGTGATCGACACCCCCGAGTGAAGAAAATCGGCCACGGAGGGGCTGATGAGCGGGGCGGGATCCACGAGCATCCCGCCGATGTTAGGGCAACCCTGCGTGACCTCACACAGCCCCCCACGGTTCCAGCCTATGCAGGCTGAAGGCGCTCTTCACCCGCCACCGCGTGCGCGGGCTTGGCCAGCATCTCGGCACCGCGAGGCATGGCCCTCAGCTCGACATCGATGTCGCATTGCGAGGCATGCAGAAGAAAGTCGTTGAGCGTCTCCTGGATGTCTTTGTCGAGGAATGTGCAGCGGGAGCCGTCGATGACGATTGCATGTCCGGGCTCGACCTGGGCGAGGCAATCGCGCAGTCTCGACTTGCTGAAGAAGGAGACGTCCTTGCAAAGCTGAAGCAGATGGGCCTCGCCCTGCGAGGTCATGGACAACGCCCCGCGCGTATTGGCATGCACCACGAAGAGCATGCTGCAGGCCAGGCCGACAAGGATGCCCACGAGCAGGTTGGTGGTCAGGATGGCGACGACCGTGACCGCAAACGGAACGAAGCTTCCCAGCCCTTCGCGCCATGCAGACATCGCAATCGACGGCTTGGCCAACTTGAAGCCGGTGTGCAGGAGGACGGCCGCGAGCGCCGCGAGCGGAATCCATTGCAGCGCGCCCGCGAGGAACAGGACGCTGGACAGCAGCATGACCCCGTGCAGGATCGAGGAGAGCCGGGTACGGGCTCCTGCATTGATGTTGGCTGTGGTCCGGATGATGACGGCCGTGATCGGCAAGCCGCCCAGGAAACCGGAAACGATGTTCCCGATGCCTTGTGCGCGCAACTCGCGATTGGGCGGCGCGACTCGCTTCAGCGGATCCAGTCGATCACCCGCCTCGAGGCTGAGAAGGCTTTCAAGGCTGGCAACGACCGCAAGAGTGATCGCGACCGTGTACAGCTCGCTGCGCGCGAAAGCCGACCAATCGGGCCGTGGCAGCTGCGACCAAAGGTGCGCCGATCCCTGCAAAGCCGGAAGCGCCACACGTTGCTGGTCCGACAGCGCAAGGGACGGCTCCGCGGTCATTGCAATCCACTGGTAGGCCACGCCCCACAACACCGCCAGCAGCGGGCCTGGGATATGGCCGAGCACCGGCATCCGCTTCACGCGCGGCGAGTCCCATGCGAACAGGATGACGAGCGCTCCTGCCGTTACCAACAATGCACCTTCGGTCACTGCATCAGCGGCTTGCTGGAACACCTGCAGGTCTTCGCCGAGGGTCGACAACTCCTGCAACGCATGCTCCGCCGAGGCGAAGCCGAACGCGATGGGGATCTGCTTGATGATCAGCAGCAGGCCGATCGCCGCAAGCATGCCTTTGATCACCGAGGACGGAAAGCATGCCCCGAGCTCGCCTGCCCTGATATAGCCGAACAACCATTGCAGGGCACCCGCCAGCATGACCGCGACGAGGAAGGCCTCGAAACCGCCGAGTTTGGCAATGGCCTCGACCACAATGACCACGAGACCGGCGGCCGGTCCGCTCACACTCAGCTGCGAACCGGACAAGAGACCGACCACGACGCCGCCCACGATGCCTGCAACCAGACCCGCGAGCAGCGGTACGCCGCTGGCGAGTGCGATGCCCAGACACAATGGCAGTGCGACGAGGAAGACCACGATGGCCGCCGGCACGTCGTCGACAAGATGGGAAAAGACTTCTCCCCTGACTTTCTGCATTTTTTTCTCCAGAGTGGAAAGTAGCGCGGGTGCCTAGGCGGCGTGCGCGATGGATTCGGCGTCGATCGTCAACAGCGGCCGCAGCCTGCCGTCACTCAGGCCATAAACCCAGCCGTGCAGCGTGAGGGGTTGCCCGCGTTGCCATGCGTCGCGCACCAGCGGCATTGCGGCCATGGCATGAACCTGTGCCGAGACGTTGAGTGCGACCAGCCGGTTGGTTCGAGCCATCAGCCCCTCCTCGGAGGAGGCGTTGTCAATGCCTTGGTCGACCTCGTTCGAGCGACGGCGATAAAGGTTGCGCAGCGGGCGGATGTG
>DASTGE010000124.1:0-8360 GCA_035719405.1 Burkholderiaceae bacterium | reverse complement strand
CCACGTGGCCGGCGTCTCGCCCAAGGGCGACACCGGCTGGTGGGACAACCTCGTGGGCCCGGGCAAGCCGCTGGACACCGAGCGCTTCTTCGTCATCGGCGTCAACAACCCCGGCTCGTGCTTCGGATCGACCGGACCGATGAGCGTCAATCCGGCGACAGGACGGCTCTATGGCGCGGACTTTCCGGTGATGACCGTCGAGGACTGGGTCGACGCGCAGGCCCGCCTGCTCGAACGTCTGGGAATCTCGCAGCTGGCCGCAGTGCTCGGCGGCAGCCTGGGCGGCATGCAGGCGCTGTCATGGTCGTTGCGCTATCCCGAGCGGCTGAGGCATTGCATTGCGATCGCCACCGCCCCCAATCTGTCGGCACAGAACATTGCCTTCAACGAGGTCGCCCGGCGCGCCATCGTCACCGACCCGGACTTCCACGGCGGCCACTTCTACTCGCATGGGGTCGTGCCGCGCCGGGGGCTGCGCGTGGCGCGCATGATCGGTCACATCACTTATCTCTCCGACGACGTCATGGCCGAAAAATTCGGCCGCGCCCGGCAGGAAGGAGCCAAGGGCTTCAGCACGCAGGAAATCGAGTTCCAGGTTGAAAGCTATCTGCGCTACCAGGGCGACAAATTCAGCGACTATTTCGACGCCAACACCTACCTGCTCATCACCCGTGCTCTCGACTACTTCGACCCCGCACGCGAGCATGGCGGTGACCTCGCCGTCGCGTTCGCCCGCGCCAAGGCGAACTTTCAGCTCGTGAGTTTCACGACGGACTGGCGCTTCTCGCCCGCGCGCTCACGCGAAATCGTCAAGGCGCTGGTCGACAACCGCATCGACGTGAGTTACGCGGAAATCGACGCTCCGCACGGCCACGATGCCTTCCTGCTCGACGACCCACGCTATCACGGCGTTCTGCGCGCCCGGTTCGACTTGCTGGCCAAAGAGGTTGGGCAATGAACGGCCGCGCCTGCAGGGGAGTCCGATGAGCGAACGCGCTGATCTCGAGGTCATCGCGGCGATGGTCCCATATGGGTCGCGCGTGCTTGACCTCGGCTGCGGTACCGGAGAACTTCTCGAGCATCTGTGCAGGCATCGCGGCTGCACGGGTTACGGGATCGAGATCGCCGACGCCAACGTCCTGGCCTGCACACAACGTGGTGTGAACGTCATCCAGCTGAACCTCGAGGAAGGGTTGGCGCTGTTCGACGACCGGAGCTTCGACGTCGTGCTGCAACTCGACACGCTCCAGAATTTGCGCAATACGGAAAAGATGCTGATCGAGACGGCGCGTGTCGGCCGAATGGGCATCGTCAGCTTCCCGAACTTTGCGCATTGGCCCAATCGTTTGGCGATTCTCCGGGGGCGGATGCCGGTCACCAAGACTCTGCCTTACCAGTGGTACGACACGCCCAACATCCGTGTCGGCACCTATGCGGACTTCGAGGTGCTGGCACGCAAGAACGGCCTGCGCGTCATTGACAGCTTCGGGATGAAGGATGGCGTCCTCGTGCGCCACTGGCCGAATCTGCTCGCGACGACCGCTGTGTTCAAGTTCGACCGCGGATAACGGCTCTGCGCATGGTGCTGTCGACTGGGGATTCGCGTCGGGCGTGGCCGGCGACGAGCGGCGGATGCGGCGTGATCGCGGGGGATTTACCAGCGCTTGCGGTAGTAGACCATGGGCCCACGCGCCTTGGCTCGTAAGACCATCTGGGAGTTGGCGCTCATCTGGAAGCCGATGGCTCCCTTCGGCGTTTCGAGGGCGGTTGCTGGCTGCGGCATGAACTGCAACTCGACGCGCGCGTTGTACGAGCGGCGCTCCGATTGGGGTGTATTCAGGGTGGCGTCGTAGCTGCTCCATGCATTGACGTCAAGGCGTCGCTCGTCCCATTTTGAGCGCCAGCGCAATCCGACCTCAGGCAGGAGGGTCGCATGGCGGGGGTCGAGTACCGGCATCGGGGCGGCAGTGAATGCCTCGCCCGGCGCGTTGCTGACGCCGACGGCGACGCCGACCGAAGATCCTCGCCCCACGTTCGCCCAGCGCACCACATTCATCCGCACTGCGGCCGCATCGTTCTGAAGTCCTGTTGCCGTCGCGGGCGCCTGTTGTACAGGCGCCCGCGCGCTCGCCGCTGCCCGCGCGTCGACTTCGACGCTTCGTGAGAGGGTTCGAGGAGCATGCGACGCGACCAGCGCCTCTTCGTCCATCGCCGTGACGGCGGGGCTTGCGACGACCAGCGAGAACGCTCCGGCAACGCACGCCACCCGGCGCAGACGGGCGGGGAAATACACCCGCGCCGCGGGCTGCAATCGGCAACGGAGCGATAACAGACTCGGCATGGCGAACTCGGACGGTAGCGCCGCTCACAGCTGCATTGAACGAACAGTGTGCGACGAGGTGACTCCCTGTTGTGTCCGAGCGTGACCGAAAGTCGTGTCGGCGTCTACTGACGCGTGTGATGCTCCACCTGATCGAGGGTGCAGGGCCGGCAAGGTGGTGTGACTGCTTCCCACGCGGGCGACGCCGCGAGGTTACAAACGTTCACAGTGCCGACCTCGAAGGGTCATTTCGTCGCCCATACTTGATGGCTCGCGCAACAATGAATCAAGGAGGCCGGATGTCCAGACCATGGCGTTTCTGGGTAACGGGCGCGGGCGCAGCCGTATGGGCCGCTGTCGTGCAAATGCCGCAACGCGGCAGCGCGGCATTGGCCAAACGCAGCAGCCGCCACTCACTCAAGGAGACCGCAACCCGCATCGAACGGGCGGCACGGGAGCGAGGCATGCCCGTGTTCGCGACTTTCACGCCTCCGCAGCCGCGCGTGCCCGTCGCTGAGCGACGCGGTTCGCTCATGATGGTGCTCGGCACCGACGGAGAACACACGCCTGTACTGCGTCACGAGCCGGATGCGGCGCTTCAGCTGCCACTCGCAGTATGGTTGCGGGAGCCGGCTGGTCCCGGTCTGACGGAAGTCGAGTTCAACGACTCCGACTGGCTACTTGAGCACGCAGAACTGCCGCCGGAACTTGTTCCGCAAGTGGCGGCCTTGCCGGCACTTGTCGAGGAGGCGCTGAGGGGCTGAGGCTGTGGACGGGGCAGGGCGGCCTACACTGACCGCCTCACCGCCTTGTCCCAATATTGCAGAGGCCCCGCCCATGAATGCCCGCGACCCGTTCCAGCCGCTGCCTCCCGGCGCAACACAAGCGCTTGCCGACTTCGCCGGCCACATGTGGGACGAGGAGATCGTCCCGGCGCTGACTGACTACATTGCGATTCCCGCCAAGAGCCCGATGTTCGATCCCGACTGGGAGCGGCACGGTTTCATCGAACGTGTGGTGCAGGACGCGGCGGGGTGGGTCGATCGCAAGCGTGTCTCGGGGTTGAAGCTCGAGGTGGTGCGGTTGCCGGGGCGCACTCCGCTCATCTTCTTCGAAGTGCCCGCGACCAAGACCGGCTGCGACGACACCGTCTTGTTGTACGGCCATCTCGACAAGCAGCCCGAGTTCAGCGGCTGGCGTTCTGACCTGGGACCCTGGACTCCCAAGTACGAGGATGGCCTGCTTTACGGCCGCGGCGGCGCGGACGACGGCTATGCCATCTACGCGTCCGTGACGGCCATCCTCGCGCTCGACCGTCAGGGCATCCCGCGCCCCCGCTGTGTCGGTGTGATCGAAACCTGCGAGGAAAGCGGCTCCTACGACCTTCCTGCCTACATCGAGGCGTTGCAGCAGAGGCTCGGGAATGTGAGCCTCGTCGTGTGCCTCGATTCCGGCGCCGGCGATTACGAGCAGCTCTGGCTGACGACGTCACTGAGGGGGAACGTCACAGGGACGTTGAGGGTCGAGATCCTCAGCGAGGGCGTGCACTCGGGAGATGCCAGCGGAGTGGTTCCGTCGAGCTTCCGCATCCTGCGCCACCTCCTGGACCGGCTCGAAGACAGCGCGACGGGCAAGCTGCTACCCCCGAGCTTGCACTGCGAGATTCCTGCAAGCCGGATCGAGCAGGCGCAGGCAACGGCCACGATTCTCGGCGACCGGGTCTGGAAGAACTTCCCTTGGATATGCGGGGCGGACGGGAGCCCCGCGTTGCCCGTCACGACCGACCCCGTCGAGGGGCTGCTCAATCGCACCTGGCGGCCAACGTTGAGCGTGACGGGGGTCGACGGGATGCCGGAACTCAGGAGCGCCGGCAATGTGCTCCGGCCCTGCACGGCCTTCAAGCTCAGCCTTCGCCTGCCGCCGCTGGTCGATGGCAACGCCGCAGCCCTCGAGCTGAAGCGATTGCTGGAAGTCGATCCGCCGTACCAGGCCAAGGTGACGTTCGAGCCCGACGGCCGAGCCGGTACGTACGGAGCGACCGGCTGGAACGTACCGGAGTTGAGCCCCTGGCTGGAGAGTGCCCTCGACACGGCCTCACGAACCCATTTCGGCGCTCCGCTCGGTTATATCGGTCAGGGCGGCACCATCCCGCTCATGAGCCTGCTGCAGCAGGGCTTTCCGCGGGCACAGATGATGGTGTGTGGCGTACTCGGGCCGAAGAGCAATGCACACGGCCCAAATGAATTCCTGCACGTTCCCTATGCCAAGCGGCTCACCGCTGCAGTCGCCCACGTGATGGCCGCGCATCCGTGAAGGATGCTGACAGCGCCGGACTCCTTCAGGGCATGTCGGCTTCGAGATTGCCCTAAAAGGTGTATCCGGCCTGCAGCACGTTCCCGCTGAACGGCTCGATCAACGGCAGCAGCGGCTGCAGTTGGACATAGCGCATTGCGACCTTGGTGGCGTAGGAGAAGAACCGCGGCAGATCTTCGACGTACTTTGCCTTGCCGTCCCGATGCTTGAGCCGGCAGAAGATGCCCAGGACCTTGAGGTGGCGTTGCAGCCCCATCCATTCGAGCTGGCGCCAGAACTCGCCGAAGTCGTCGTCGACGGGCAGCCCCGCCTGACGCGCCTGCTCCCAATAGCGCACGGCCCAATCGATCTCGCGCTCTTCGTCCCATGACAGGAATGCGTCGCGCAGCAGGCAGACCACGTCGTAGGTGATGGGGCCGCGCACGGCATCCTGGAAGTCGAGAATTCCGGGATTGGGTTCGGCGACCATCAGGTTGCGTGGCATGTAGTCGCGATGCACGGCCACTGTGGGCTGAGCCAGGGCGCTCTCGATGAGCAGACCACAGACGCGCGACCACTGCTCGCGCTGCCCATCGCTCCACTGCACGCCATGTTCGCGCGCGACGCACCAATCGGGGAAAAGATCGAGCTCGCGTTGAAGCAGTGCCTCGTCGTACGGCGGCAAGGAGTCGGCCTTGACCCCGAGCTGGAACCGCACGAGTGCCTGGACCGCGTCGCGCATCAGCCGGTCTGCTGCGCCACTGTCCGCCTCGCGCAAGGCATCGAGGTAGAGCTTGTCGCCGAGGTCGGTCAAAAGGAGGAAACCCTGATCGACGTCGCGCTCGAGCACTGCGGGCGCATGCAGGCCCGCGGCTTCGATCAGGGCGGCAATGTGCACGAAGGGCCGCACGTTCTCCTGCGGCGGTGGCGCGTCCATGATGACGAGGCTGCTCCCGTCATCGGCCGACACTCGAAGGTAGCGGCGGAAGCTGGCATCGGCCGAGGCGGGCCGCAGCGTGTCGGCTCGAAGGCCGCGCGCCTGCGCGATCGGTGCGAACCAGCGCTCGAAGGCCTCGCGCCGACGTGGGTCGGACCAGGTGGCCGTAGGTATCGTGAAGGCAGATGTGCTCATCGGCGGGCCAAGTCGCCCTTTGTGGATAATGGATTCTACAAACCGCCCTGCATCGCAGGACGCACCCACGGGCCGCGCCGCGGCCCGCGTCTTTTTAAAGCTCCCAATCGTTCACACATCCGTGCCCGTGCGAATCGTCGTCGAGGGATCCCGGCAGCGTCTCAGGCCTGTGGCCGCTGCCGTGCTTGTGCTCGTATCGGCCGGGGC
Source organism: Burkholderiaceae bacterium (assembly GCA_035719405.1). Classification (GTDB taxonomy): domain Bacteria; phylum Pseudomonadota; class Gammaproteobacteria; order Burkholderiales; family Burkholderiaceae_C; genus CAMLIZ01. Next base: position 2,409 of record DASTGE010000124.1, on the reverse strand, counting down.
TGCAGCGCAGTCACTTCCCGGTGCTGAGCTCACTCCCAGCCGTGCCCTCAAGCCTCCATCACGAGACACGAAGGTACCGGTCATCCTGCAGGCCGACGAGATCCGCGGCCGCCCGGAGCTCGATGCCGAGGCCATCGGCAACGTGGAGTTGCGGCGAGGCAGTACCATCATTCGCGCCGACCGGCTGACTTATGAAGCGGCATCCGACCTTGCAAAGGCACACGGCAACGTGCGCATCACGGAGCAGGGCAACCTGTTCAGCGGCCCTGAGGCGCAACTGCAACTCGAGCGGTTCGAGGGCTACTTCCTGCAGCCAGACTACTTCTTCGAGCTGACGCAAGCCGGCGGGCATGCGCAGCGCATCGACTTCATCGACGAGAACCGGATGCAGGCGCAAGGGGCGACTTACACGAGCTGCCCGCGCGACGGTTCCGGCGATCCGGCGTGGCTGCTCAGTGCCGATCGAATCAAGCTCGACCTTGAAACCAACACCGGCGTCGCCGAAGGCGCGAGGCTGCGCTTCTATGGCGTGCCCATACTTGGCGCCCCGGCCATGAGCTTTCCGCTCAGTGATGCCCGCAAGTCGGGCCTGCTGCCGCCATTGATGACGCTCGACAGCAAGAGCGGGCTTGTGCTCGGTGTGCCCTATTACTGGAACATCGCCCCCAATCGGGATGCCACCTTCACTCCCACCATCATGACGCGCCGGGGCCTGGGGCTCGACACGGAGTTTCGGTATTTGGAGCCGTCGTACGGCGGACGCATCGACCTCAACCTGCTGCCAAATGACCGTGTGGCGGGCCGATCGCGTCATGCGCTGCTGTTCCAGCACGAAGGGACGGGATGGGTCAACTATCGCGCCAACGTGCTGCGGGTGTCGGATGACGCCTATTGGCGCGACTTCCCGCGGGCCGTGCCTTCGATCACCCCGCGCCTGCTGCCGCTCGATCTCCAGGCCGATCGCGCCCTGCCTTCGTGGGGCGGCGGCGAGTGGTCGGCCTACAGCAGGGTCCAACGGTGGCAGCCTCTCAACGACGCCAACCTGGCTCCCAGCGACCCGAACTTCGTCACACCACCTTACGATCGCGCTCCTCAACTTGGCCTGCGCGGCGGCGGCCGGGTCGCACGTTGGGGCCGGACCTCGCTTGACTACAGTCTCGAGACCGAGGTGAACCGCTTCGTGCTGTCCGACGGCAGCGGAACGAGCGTCTCCAGGCCGACGGATGGCATGCGCATTCACGCCGTGGGCAGCGTGGCGCTGCCCATCGACGTACGTGGCGCCTGGTTGAAGCCCAAGCTCGCGTTCAATGCGGCGAGCTACCACTACGACTTCGACGATCTCCCCGGAGGAAACGGGCGCAGCGGCAGCGCCTCGCGGGTGATCCCGACGTTCAGCGTCGATGCGGGTATGGCCTTTGAGCGCAATACGACCTGGTTCGGCCGCCCGTTGCGGCAGACGCTCGAGCCCCGCGTCCTCTACGTCCGCACGCCCTTCCGTGACCAGTCGCAGCTCCCCAATTTCGACGCCGCGGGCAAGGACTTCAACGACATCTCGATCTTCAGCGAAAACTCGTTCTCAGGTATTGATCGCGTTTCCGACGCCAACCTGCTTACCGCCGGTGTCATGAGTCGCTGGCTGGATGCCGACACCGGCGCAGAGGCGATGCGACTGGGTGTCGCGCAACGCGTGCTCTTCAGCCCTCAGAAGTTGACGCCAGAAGGCACCCCGCTGACTCAGCACCTGTCCGATCTTCTGCTGCTCGCATCGTCGAAAATCTGGCCGCGCTGGACTCTTGACGCAAGCGTGCAGTACAACCCCGAAACGCACAACACGGAGCGATCACTGATCGGTGTTCGATATTCCCCCGGCCCATTTCGAACCGTCAACGTCAACTACCGCATGACACGCGGATCGACGGAGCAGGTGGAGGTCGGCTGGCAGTGGCCGATTTACAGGCGCACACGCGAGCAGGCCCGCCCAAATGCCTGCGGGGGCGACTGGTATGGGGTCGGGCGCGTCAACTACAGCCTTCGCGACAAGCGGCTCACGGATTCAATCGCCGGCATCGAATACGACGCGGGATGCTGGATCGGCCGCGTGGTCGTGGAGCGCCTCTCGACCGGGCACCAGGATGCCACGAGCCGTCTTGTCGTACAGCTCGAATTCGTCGGCCTTTCGCGGCTGAACCTGGGCGCAAATCCGCTTCGCCTCTTGAGGGACAATATTCCCGGCTACCGGCTGCTCCGCGAGGATCGCAACGAGCGGCCGAGCCCCGTGCCATATGAATGACTTGCTTGCTTCCCGATTCGCCCGCGCGCTGTGCGCTGTCCTGATGATGGCGCTTGCCATCCCGCTGCCCGTCGTCGCACAGCAGCAGGGCGCAGGCGCCCGCATTGGCGACCACATCG
>DASTGE010000123.1:0-6474 GCA_035719405.1 Burkholderiaceae bacterium | reverse complement strand
GCCCGGCGGCCTGATCGAAGTGCAGATGGCCAACGGCGCCGTCCTCAAGGGCAAGACCGTGATCTTGTCGACCGGGGCCCGCTGGCGCAATGTCAACGTTCCCGGCGAGCAGGAATACAGGAACAAGGGCGTCGCCTATTGCCCGCATTGCGACGGGCCACTGTACAAAGACCGCCGCGTGGCGGTCATCGGTGGAGGCAATTCCGGCGTCGAGGCAGCCATTGATCTGGCGGGCATTGTGCAGCATGTGACACTGCTGGAATTCGCGCCCGAATTGAAAGCCGATGCGGTGCTTGTGAACAAGCTGCGCAGTTTGCCCAATGTCACGGTGCATACCAATGCGCAGACCACCGAGATCACCGGCGACGGCAGCAAAGTCAACGGGCTGCGATACACCGACCGCGCGACCGGGCAGGAGCATCTTGTCGAATTGGCAGGGGTGTTCGTGCAGATCGGCCTCGTGCCCAATACAGAATGGCTGAAGGGTACGGTGGAGTTGAGCAAATTCGGCGAGATCATCGTCGACGCCAAGGGCGCGACCAACCTGCCCGGAGTATTCGCGGCAGGTGACGCGACGATCGTGCCTTACAAGCAGATCATCATCGCCGCCGGTGACGGCGCAAAAGCTGCGCTCGCCGCCTTCGATTATTTGATCCGCAACGGTTGACGTCCCGCCTAGGGAAGCGGGGAAATTAATTAAGTCAGATCCCCCGCAAGCAGCGCGAGCGTTTCCGGCGCAATGGTCACATGTGCCGGGTAATTGGTGTGATCGCACCCGAGCTTCACCTGAGCTCCGGCACGCACCGCCTCGCGTGCCGCATTCGGGAACTCGAAGCGCAGGAAATGAACCGTCGAAGTCTTCTCGGCGGTCTCGCGGTCGAGGTCTTCGTCGGCAATGGCATAGATGCGCGGCTGGCCCTCGACCTCCACGAACATCCGGTCGGCAATGCCGATCAACCGCGTCAACTCGCGCTTGCGTTCGTGAATATCGGGATATTCGATCAGCATCGTCGCTTTCCAATTGGTACCGTCAGGCACCAGCGGCAGGTAGGTATCGAGTTCGTGCTGGATGCCCTCCTCTTCGAAGATGCGCTCCACCCGCAGCATCTCCTGGATCTGGTAGCGGATGGTGCGCTCGTCCTCGAATTGCACCGTGACGTGCTCGCCCAGGCAGATGCTGCGCGCACGCCGGTGTGCGATCAGCTTCTGCTGATGCTCCTTGCGCCACTTGGCGTAGGCCTCGAGCGTCATCAGGCTTTCGCGCGTGATCGTCATCGGGATGACTCCTTCATTCGTTTCACACCACACCACCCCTGACTAGAGCCCGTAAGCCTGCCGCATCAGGCTCAACGGATGTTTCAACGCCTTGGTCGGCGTCCCGGCTTGCTCCATGCCTTGCGCGATATGGTGGCCCGCCAATGCGCAATCGCTGCTGATCACATCGGGCTCATCCTTGGCCATTGAGCGGAATACGGGCTTGCCGATCTTCATTGCGATCGGATGAGTGGGTGTCTTCACGCCATAGGTTCCCGCATGACCGGAGCAACGCTCGACGGTCGTCAGCTTCACCTCCACATGATTGCCCATCAGCTTAAACATCTCCTCGGTCTTGCGTCCGATGTTCTGCACTCGACCATGGCAGGGAATGTGATAGCTGACCTTGCCCAGCGCCTGCTTGAAGTCCAGCTTCAGCAAGCCGTCCTTGTGGCGCGCCACAAGGTACTCGAACGGGTCGAACATGGCCGCCTTCACGGCCTTTGTGTCGGCGCAGTCGGGGAACATTAGCGGCAGTTCCTGCTTGAACATCAGAGTGCAACTTGGGACCGCCGTGATGATGGCGTAGCCCTTGCGCGCGTACTTCGCCAGCACGGGAATGTTCGCCTCCTTGTGCGCCGCCACCGAATCGAGGTCGCCGAGTTCGAACTTCGGCATGCCGCAGCACTTCTCCTTCTCGACAATCACATACGGAATTTCGTTGTGCTCGAGCACGCGGATCAGGTCGTGGCCGATTCCCGGCTCGTTGTAGTTGACATAGCAGGTGGAAAAGATCGCCACCTTGCCGGGTGTACGTTGCCCGCTGGTCGCCACGGTCGCCTTGCCCTCCTTTGCGGCACTCCAGCGAAAGCGCTTGGCCGCGAGGTCAGGCAGCCAGGCATCGGGGTGGACATGCAACGATCTGTCGAGAAGCCTTCGTGCCGCCTTGGTGTGGTTGACGGCATTGGCGATCTGGACAACGACCGGAATACCCGCGAATTTGCCGTGCGTGTCGGTCGACGCGAGAAACCTTTCGCCCGCGCCCACGCCGCCCGCCTTGAACTTGATTGCCTTTGCGCGAAGCATCAGGTGCGGGAAATCCACTTGCCAGGGATGCGGCGGCACATAGGGACACTTGGTCAGGTAGCACAAATCGCACAAATAGCACTGGTCGACAACCTTCCAGTAGTGCGTGCGCTCGACACCGTCCAATTCTCCGGTCGGCCCCTCGTCGACCAGGTCGAACAGCGTCGGGAACGAATGACACAGGCTCACGCAACGCCGGCAGCCGTGGCAGATATCGAACACGCGGTGCATCTCGTCGAAGCACGCCTTCTCGTCGTAAAACGCTTCGCTCTTCCAGTCGATCGGATGCCGGGTGGGGGCTTCGAGGCTGCCTTCTCGCACGCTCATGACCTTCCTTCCGCTGATCGCGATACCGGGACCGCCAGAAGCGGATCATCGCCGATTCATCGTGATTGGCAATTGAGGGAGCAAGGCAATGGCTGAAAGGGCAGGACGGAAAAAGCAAAAAGGCCGCCCGGTCGAGGCGGCCTTTTGGGGCGAGAGGGCCGGCCGGAGCGACGGCCGGCCAACTCCTGTGGCCTGATGCTTAACGGCTGGCGGCGGAAGCGGCGGCAGCAGCGGCGGCAGCAGCAGCGTCGGCGGCGCCGGAAGCAGCAGCGGCGGCACCGGATGCAGCGTCAGCGGCGGCCTGCGCCGGGGCGGGTTCCGGAGCGGGAGCGGGAGCGGGAGCAGCCATCGGCGCGGGCGCCGGAGCGGGAGCTTCTTCCTTCTTGCCGCAGGCGGCGAGTGCTACGGAAGCGACCAGGGTGGCCAACAGGAGCGACTTGTTCATGCTTGTCCTCAAAGAAAGGGGTTCGTCCATTCACCGGTAATCGTTGGGAACCGGGATACCTCCTGGAACTGCGAGGTTCACACACAGCTCCCTCAGGGTAAGACAAGGAAAGCAAAAGTTTCCTTCGCCTAGCCAGCAATTATAGGGATGGGTAAGGAAGTTCCCTAAAGACCAAGGGGTCGAGCCGCGAAACCCGGGTGGGAGCGTTGCGAAATTGCATCAAGCTCATCGCGGCATAAGTGCATCTGGGCGCCATCGCGTGAGATTACGGCTCGCCAATGCCTTCGATCGAGCAGGCGAAGACTCGCAACTTCCGGGACCAGCAACAGCGTCGGAAGATCGGAGGCTTCGGTATCTTCCGGAATACGGGCGTCGACCAGATGACCCCATACTTGTCGCCATTGCACGAAACGTGGATGTCGTCGCACGACTTCATCGTAGTGTTGTGCGATCAATGCAATGCGTCGATGCGGCGCGGCCCAGCGCATGAGATGGTCGATGACGGCAGGCTCGTTGAGCGGCCAGTCGGCAAAGTCGGGGTCACACAGAAAGAGTTCGCCCGCGCCGAGATCCGCCGCCTCGGCGATGAGTGCTCGAAGCGCTTCCAGGTATTCAGCGCGTGTCCCAATCGTGACTTGCATCGTCAGCCTTTCGTCGAGCCTGGATCGTCGAGCGCCCGCGCCCAACCATCCGCGGCCCACTGTGCCAGCAATTCCCGGGCATCGTCGCTCAGGCGCGCGACTTCCGCGGCCGACAATCGGCGCCTGTCGGCGAGGCGTCGCATGAGCGTGGCGTCGCGGCCTGAGGCGCGGAAGGACTCGCCGTTGATGAACACATGGCGATCGTCATACATCATCCGGCTGCGACGATCGAGCTCGACCGCCTCGGTCGCCACCAAGGGCTCACCATCCTCGAACCATACGCGCGGCTTGGGCTCGGTGAGGACTTCGCCCAGTGCTGCCGCGACCGCGCCCGCCCTGATCGCGTCGGCCACCGCATCCGCGGCGAAGCGTTGCAGCGACGGTGGGATGAGGCCCGGCATGTCGGTGGCGGACTGCCCGGGGTCGCGATAAAGCCGGTCACCGGCATCATCCTCGCCCGCCTCGGCCAGCCGTTGCAGCACCTCGCGGGCCAGATGGCGTCGCGCCGGGGCCCGAAACCCGATGGAGCACGTCACGCACTCGCCCTCAGCGATGCCATCGTGGCCCCACAACGGCGGCAGGTACAGCATGTCGCCCGGCTCCAGCACCCACTCGTGCTCGGGCTCGAAACGCGCAAGGAGCTTCAGCGGTGCATCCTCGATCCATCGCGCCTGCGGCACACGCCCAATTCGCCATCGACGGCGGCCGTGAACCTGCAAGAGAAAGACATCGTAGGAATCGAGGTGCGGTCCGACGCCGCCTCCATCCGTCGCGAACGAGATCATCAGATCATCGAGCCGCGCCTCCGGGACGAAGCGAAAGCGCGAAAGCATCTCGCGCGCAACGTGCTCATGCAGGTCCAGACCCTGCACGAGCAGCGTCCATTCACGCGTCTGCAGCGATGGAAGCGCACGCCGCGGCAGGGGACCGTGGCGCAGCGTCCAGGAACCACGCTGCCGGCAGATCAGTCGCGACTCGACGTCCTCGCGCGAGGCCAGTTCGAACAGCTGCGCGCGCGCAAGCGGCGGCCGCACGCCAGGCCACGCTCCGCGCACGAGCAGCGGCTTTCGTTGCCAGTGCCGGCGCATGAAGCGCTCGGGCGACAAGCCTCCCAGAAGATCACAGGGTTGATCGATCGTCATTCGCCGATTGTCTGTGCGATCATCGACCGATGTTCATCGAAGCACCTTGCGTCGTCAGCTTGACGTGGCAGCTCGCGGATGCCCAGGGGCAGCCGATCGACGAGCTGAAGGAGCCCGTCGAGTTCTTCTATGGCGGGAACGACCTGCTGCCCAAGGTCGAGGAGGCGCTCGCGGGGCAAGAAGCCGGCTACGAAGCCTGGTTGCACCTGGAGCCCGAACACGCCTTCGGCGACTATGACGCCGATCTCGTCTGTTTCGAGGACCGCCGCCTCTTTCCGCCCAACGTGGAGCCGGGCATGCAGTTCGAAGGCCTGCCCGAGGGCAGCGTCACTGAGAACATGCCGGCCGAAGCGATCTACACGGTGACCGAGGTCTACGAGTCTCACGTGGTGCTCGACGGCAACCATCCGCTGGCAGGCATGGCCCTGCAGCTACGCCTGCGGGTGCGCGACGTGCGGGAGGCGACTGAGGCGGAGGTCGAGGCAGGCAGCGTGGGCGACAGCGGCATTACCGTACTGGCGACCATGCCGGAGGATCGGCAGCTTCACTGAAGCTTCGGCCAGAGGCGCTTTGTCAGTGCTGGCCTGTCGAACCGAAACCGCCGATGCCGCGATGCGATGTCTCGAATTCGTGAACCCGGCGGAATACGGCCTGCAGCACGGGAACGATCACAAGCTGTGCGATCCGCTCCATCGGCTGCACCGTGAACGGTGCGGTCCCGCGGTTCCAGCAGCTGACCATCAGCGGCCCCTGGTAGTCGCTGTCGATCAATCCAACCAGGTTGCCCAGCACGATGCCGTGCTTGTGGCCAAGGCCTGAGCGCGGCAGGATCATCGCCGCGAATCCGCGATCGCCGATATGGATCGCGATGCCGGTGGGAATGAGCTCCGCCCGGCCCGGGTCCAGCACCAGCGGCTGGTCGAGGCTGGCGCGCAGGTCGAGGCCGGCGCTTCCTGGCGTTGCATATGAAGGCAGGTGCCCGGCCATGCGGGGGTCGAGCACTTTGAGGTCGATCGGGATCATGTTTGGGCGTCGGAGCCGAGTCGTTGGGCAATCTCGCGCACAAGCTCGCGCGCGAGACTCAGCTTGCTGGAGGTGGTGAGTTCCCGCTGACCGTTGGCGTCGACCAGCAGGAGCGAATTGTCGTCCCGCCCGAACGTCGCCGGGCCCAGGTTTCCGACAATGAGCGGCACATTCTTGCGCACCCGCTTTTCCCGGGCGTGCTGCAGCAGGTCGTGACTCTCGGCCGCGAAGCCCACACAGTAAGGCCGCTGCGGAAGGCGCGCCACGTCGGCGAGGATGTCGGGGTTCTCGACGAGATCGAACGCTGGCACCGGGCGTTCGCCATCCTTCTTGATCTTGCGCTCGACGGACGTCGCCGGCCGCCAGTCCCCTACGGCCGCCGTGGCAATGAACACGTCGTGACGCGCGGCGAGGGGAAGCACAGCGTCGTGCATCTGCTGCGCGCTTCGCACATCGATGCGCCTGACGCCTGCGGGCGTGGGCAGATGCACCGGGCCGGCCACGAGCGTCACTTGAGCCCCGGCCTCGCGCGCAGCCCGCGCTACCGCGAATCCCA
>DASTGE010000122.1:0-4284 GCA_035719405.1 Burkholderiaceae bacterium | reverse complement strand
TCGGTCGTGATCGGCCCGATGGCACGTGTGGCAGGAAATATGTCGGCTGCCGGCGGTGAGGTGCGCGTGCTCGGTCCCGTCACGGGATACGTGAGCGTGGCAGCCGGCCGGGCTTTCATCGATGCACCAATCGGTGGTGATGTCGATGTGAGAGCGGGCCGCCTGGAACTGGGACCGAAGGCCGTGATCACCGGCCGCTTGCGCTATGCGAGCGGGGCACCTCTCGCCCGCGATCCTGCGGCGCAAGTCATCGGTGGCATCGAGCGGGCCGAGTCCGGGGGCGTTCGGGAGCCAGAACGCGGGGCGCATTCGAGAGGCCCGATGGTCTGGGTGTGGACGGCCGGCCTGATGCTTCTGGCCGCCGTGCTGGGCGCCGTCGCGCCCAAGGGGGAAGGACGAATCCGCGACGCGCTGCGTGCCCGACCGGGCGTCAGCATGCTCGCCGGCTTCATCGCCCTGGTGTGCATTCCAATCGCAGCGGTGTTGTTGCTGGTGACGGTGATCGGCGCCCCGCTGGCCTTGCTCACTTTTCTGGCTTACCCGGCGCTGCTGCTGCTCGGGTACGTCTCGGTCGGGGTGGCAGCAGGGACGATGGCACTCGCCCGCTGGAACCGTGGCTTCCTCGATCAGCCGGCCTGGCGGGCGACCTTTGCCGCGGGCGCCGTACTGTTGATCAGCCTGGTGACGCGGCTTCCGTGGATTGGAGGGCTCGTCGCATTCGTCGTGCTCCTGGCCGGCGTGGGCGCGGTACTGATCGCCGCCCATACGGCGGGCCGCACTTCGCCTGCAGCAGCTTGAAGGCAAAAGGATGGAGCAAGACTTTGTGATCGCGTAAGGGTCGAAAGAGCGCGCCACCGCCAACGGAGCTTGCCGATGCTTGATATCGCTCAAGTCCGCATATGCGGCGCTTCTTAGACTCCTTTCGTGATTGCTTCACCCCATCCCGCCCGCCCCCTGCGCGCAGCGCGCCGCGTGATGGCGGTTCTCGGACTGGCTCTCGGAAGCTGCGCGATCGTCCCGCCCCCGCGCGACGCCGACCTCCCATTGCCCGCAAACTGGTCCATACCGATTGCAGACACTTCCGTCAGCGGCGCGCTCGCGCCCGATTGGTGGGAGCGCTTTGGTGACCCGCGCCTGAGTCGGCTTGTCGCGCAGGCGCTGCAGGCCAACACCGATGTCCTCACCGCGCAGACCCGCTTGCAGCAGTCGCGCGCATTGCGCAATGCCGCAGATGCCAGCCTGCGGCCCGGATTGTCGATGTCGGGATCTTTGCAACACAGGCAGGGTGAAGCCAACAGCGGGAATCTCGTGCGACCGTCGTTCGATGCCAATTGGATACCCGACCTGTTCGGCGGTCGTCGTGCGGCGTTGCGGGCGGCCGAGGCAGACGCCGGTGCCTCGGCCTCCACGCTCGAAGCGACCCGGGTCACGGTCGCCGCTGAAGTCGCGACCAGCTACCTTCAATGGTGCGGCGTGCAAGTTCGGTTGGCCATTGCGCGAGACAGCCTGCAGCGCCAGCGGCAACTGCAGCAGATCGTCCAGTGGCGGGCCCAGGCAGGACTGGCATCGTCGCTGGAGGTCGAGCAGTCGCGTACGGCGGTCGAGCAGGCGGAGGCCCAGGTGCCTGCCTTGTGGTCCAGCGGTGCCGCATGGGAGCACAGCCTTGCCGTGCTGATCGGGATGCCGCCGGCCACCTGGAGGGCGGCGTGGGCCGGCACCTCCGCTTCCGCGATTCCTCAGCCACCGGTGCAGCTGTCGGCGGCTGTGCCTGCAGACGCCTTGCGCCAGAGGCCTGACGTGGCAGCAGCCGAGGCACAGCTCGAAGCGGCACGCCAGCGCGTGGCGCAGGCCGAGGCGGGTCGCCGCGCTTCGCTGCAAGCGCAAGGTTCGATCGCGTGGAGCGCAGTCAACATCGCGTCGCTCGGGACCGCCGAAGCAGCCAGGGCATTGCTGGGCAGCATGGAGTTGCCGCTGTTCGACGCCGGCAGCCGCCTGGCGCAACGCGATGCGCAGCAGGCCGAGTATGAAACTTCGACGATTGTCTACCGCGCCCGCGTGCTGTCTGCATTGGCGGAAGTGGAAGACGCGCTGTCGTCGCTCGCTGCCACGCGCGAACGTCTGGGCGCGCTTCGGCTTGCCGCGAAGGCCGCGGACCGTGCGGCGACCTTGGCTGCGACGCGCTATGGGAGCGGAGTGGTCGACTTCCAAAGCGTGCTCGAAACCCAACGCACACTGCTCACCGTGCAGGATGGCGTCGCCATGAGCGAGACCGATTGGAGTCTCGGGCATGTCCAGCTTTACAAGGCCCTTGGCGGAGGCTGGCAGCCATCGTCCGGTGACAAGCAGGCGCCCGCGTCATGAAGAACGAGCATCTCGAAGCCTTGCTCGGCAGTACACAGGCCCCGCCGGCATGGCGTCGTCGACTCCCATGGCTCGGCATCGTTGCACTGGGCGTTCTCGCGCTGACCTTCCTGTTCTGGCAGCAGCATCGCGGCACCGGCGCAACGACGCAATTCGTCACTGAGCCTGTGGTGCGAGGCAAATTGATGGTGACGGTCACGGCCAACGGCACCTTGCAGCCGATCGACAAGGCCGATATCGGCAGCGAGCTGTCAGGGACGGTCGCGCGTGTGTTCGTCGATGTGAACGACCGCGTCAAGCGAGGCCAGGTGCTGGCGGAACTCGATACCGACAAGCTGCGCGACCAGGCCGCCCGATCGCGCGCCTTGCTTTCGGTGGCCGAGGCACGAGTCCGACAGGCGGATGCCACGCTCGCCGAATCTCGCGACAGCCGCGCCCGGCTGCGTGAAGTCGCGCGGCTCAGTGGCGGCCAGGTGCCTTCCCAAGCGGAACTCGCGGCCGGTGAAGCCGCGGTGGCGCGCGCCGAAGCCGATCTGGCGAGCGCACGCGCGAGCGTCCGCGACGCCGACGCCGCGCGCCGTGTCGACGAGACAAACCTGCGCAAGGCTTCGATCCGCTCGCCGATCGACGGTGTCGTGCTCGCACGGTCCGTCGATCCGGGCAACGCGGTCGCCGCATCGCTGCAGGCGGTGACGCTGTTCACCCTGGCCAAGGACCTCGCGCGGATGAAGCTCGATGTCAACATCGACGAGGCCGACGTCGGGCAGGTGCGCACCGGCCAGCAGGCGAGCTTCACCGTGAGCGCATGGCCGAACCGCAACTACTCCGCCAGCGTGACGCGGGTGAACTACGGCTCCACCACGAAGGACAACGTGGTGACCTACATCGCGGAGTTGGTGGTCAACAACGACGATCTGTCCCTGCGTCCCGGCATGACGGCGACCGCGGTCATTGCGAGCGACGTGCGGACCGATGTCATGCTCGTGCCGAACGCGGCGCTGCGCTTCACGCCCACTGCGTCGAATGCGGCGACCAAGGGCCGATCGCTGGCATCGCGGCTGATGCCTCGGCCTCCTCCGTCCCCGCCCCGTCACGCGGGAACGGTCGCCGGCGGAGCGCGACAGGTCTGGGTGCTGCGTGAAGGACAGCCTGTGGCGCTGCCGGTCGTGCCGGGCGCGACCGACGGGCGCATCACCGAGGTCTCCAGCGATGCGTTGAAGCCGGGCATGGCCGTGATCGTCGAGCAGAGCAACGGAGGTGCACGGTGACTGATCCGGCAGCGCCCTTGATCCGCCTGCGCGGCGTCAGCAAGGTCTACGGCAGCGGGCAGGCTGCCGTTTACGCCCTGCGCGATGTCGACCTCGACGTGGCCGCGGGCGACTTCGTCGCGATCATGGGACCAAGCGGCTCGGGCAAGTCCACCGCGATGAACATCATCGGCTGTCTCGACACACCGAGCAGCGGAGAGTATTTGTTCAAAGGCGTTCCCGTCCAACGCCTCACGCGTGACGAGCGGGCGCGTTTGAGAAGGAACTTCCTGGGCTTCGTGTTTCAGGGCTTCAACCTGCTGCCGCGCACGAGCGCGCAGGAGAACGTCGAGCTTCCGCTGTTGTATCGCGGCGAGGGTCCATCGGCACGGCATGCCGCCGCGCACGAGGCGCTGGCCGCTGTCGGGCTCAGCGGCTGGGAGCAGCACACACCTGCCGAGCTTTCCGGGGGACAGCAGCAGCGCGTGGCGATTGCCCGGGCGCTGGTCTCGCGGCCGACGGTGCTGCTGGCCGACGAGCCGACCGGCAACCTGGACTCCAAGCGCAGCCGCGAGATCATGGAGCTGCTGCACGGGCTCAACGTCGAGCGGGGCATCACGATCGTGATGGTGACGCACGAGCCGGACATGGCAACCTATGCACGCCGCATCGTGCG
>DASTGE010000121.1:0-4245 GCA_035719405.1 Burkholderiaceae bacterium | reverse complement strand
CTTCATCCCCGCCGCACCCTGCAGTGGCATTGGTGGTGGCATTGGTAATTGCATTTTGGACACCGATCGAGGTGAGGACGGCTACCGGGATGCATTTGCTTTCGCGCCTGCTCCAGCCACTTCGGAAAGAACGAATAGCTGCTCTCAAGGTTGGTCGTCTCGTCGATTCGCACTCCCGCCAACTGGTCGCCCGTCGGCAGTGCGACGTCGTTCACGTAGGCGCCTCGCAGGTCTGCGTTCTTGAACTTCGCTCTGGAGAGGTCGCCTTCCTGCCAGCAGGCTCTCCGTAGGTCGACACCACGAAGGTCCGCTGCGGCGAGGTCTATCGCCAGAAGCGTCGACTCGGAGAGGTCAGCGCGAGCCAGATTGAGTGTTGGCGCCTTTGTGCCGACGAGCTGTACTGACCGCAAATCTGCCTGTGAGAAGTCCAGGCCCCAAGTCGAGGCCTCGGAGAGGTCTACCGCGTTCGTAGACAGGAAGGACAGCGCTTGTCCTCGCTCTGGGCTCAATGGAACCGAGTTCAACCTTGGCGCGGGGGTTGCGGACCCGCCCTGCGCTGTCACATCCGCCAGCCAGCGGTTCCACCGTTCGCTCTGAGTTGCTGCAACCTTCGGCTCTGCACTCGCGTCGAGATCCAGATAGTGATACGCCTTCGCTGAGCGCGTGAATGCAGACAGCCGCGCGAGGGTGGCCTCCTCAAGCTTGAAGTGCATCGCGTCAACCTTGAATCGCTTCCAAAGTATCGCTGCCCCTGCCTTCATGCTTTGGCCTCGTTCGGTACCGACCTTCTCGGACAGTGTAGCGAACTCAGCGGTCAGGGCGCCGCGCCGACTGGCTTCGGCGAGGTAGGTCTGCTAGTCGAGCTTCTGGTTCTGTTGAGAGATGAGCAGAACCTGTGCGGCGGTCAGCCCCAGCATGACGAGGCCGCCGGCCGCTGCTGCAGATCCTGGCGAGAACAGCCGCCAGAGGAACGCAGTTAACGCGGCTCGAGACCTGGCATCGTCACCGCTCCCGAACGGGCGAAAGTACCTCCACAGGTTCACGATTGCCGGGATGAACCGAACCTCCCGTCGAATGAACTCGACATCGGTCCCCTCCTCGAGTCTTTTCAGCCGCTCCTCTACGCTGGTGGCAGACGCCGCCTTGTTGTCAGGCGGGGCAACGCCGTCCTCCGCGGCAATGCCTGACTGCAGGGATTGCGCTGCGGCTTCGACCTCCTGGACGAAGGTGACGCTGCCATCTTCCTCCCCCGTGCCGTGACTCGCAGTGCTCATGGTGCCTCCCATTCGGTGGCCACGCCCCGTTGACTTGCCGTAAGGTGCCCTTGCTTCTCCGCCGGATTTCACTGGGGTCGCTCAACTATCGCAATGTAGCGCGCCAGCGCACACTCGGCCTCTTCGGGCGATGGGCCGGCAGCACCCTCATCTAAAAAGTGGGGTGCCAGTACCCACTGCCGCGACGGAACTGGGGGCGCGGAAGCTGCCTGTCGCCGCCGTCTGCGAGTGGCCGGCTCTCCCCTTTCGCGAACAGCCGGTCCCCACGTCCTCGTCCGGCAGCAACGGGCGGATCGCTGACCGTGGCCGTCGGCGGGCGTACTCACGCTGACTGGGATCGAGCAGTCGTTGGGCCCGGCGACTGACCCCGGCTCGAATGGCGGCTCTACGAGGTGCTGCGGCCGTAGGACGCGCGCGACGCGGTTCCCCTGCCCCGGTGACCGCTTCTCAGCTGCTCGAACTTGCAGTACCGACCCCAAGCGGTCCCAGGGCGTGGCCGAGCGGCTTGCCCGATACCGGTCATTTAACCCGACGGTTATTTTTGTCGAAGCGGCTCAGGGTAAGTCGTCCACGTCCACGGGCAAGTTCAAGTCCGGCAGCGCCAGACTCGACCGGCCAAGCTGCGATGATGGGCCGGCGTCTGTTGGACGAGGCGTAGCTTCATCATCTGCCTCCACCTTCACGGCAGCCACTTGGTCGATCGGGGCTGCTTGACCGGGAGCGGACTCGAACTGCTCCAAGAACGCGTCACCGTAGTCGACGCGAAGCTCCTTGCCGATGGCGTTGTTCAGCGCCACGACGGCAATGACGGTCTCACGCGTGCGCTCACCGTTCTTGTCGGTCAACTGGACTTCGAACGGCACGAACTCGGCGTTCAGCCGATCGCGGTCGTAAGTGGGCTGCTCGACTCCGGCCAGCAGTGCCGTGTTGGCGAAGGCCAGGTCGTTGGCGCAGCCTTGGGCCGAATACACGGTGAGCTTGCCGCCGCGCCGCGGGGCGTCGAGGGCGTAGCGCACATAGTCCGGGTGTTGCGCTTCGATGGCCTCGATGTCGTCGTCGCTGGCCGCGAACACGCCGGTGTAAAAACCCAGGATGCGGCTGTTGCTCAGCACGGGCTCGTCCTCGCGCGCGGCTGCGGGCTTCAGGAACAGTCCGTACTGCCCGGCCAGCATGTGCTCGTGCGCAGGCACGTCGTGGCGTGCGAGCCGGCGCGGCTCGCACGGCCAGGCGTCGGTGGCCTCCTCACGCATCAGGCGTTCGAACTCCGCGCGCGCATTGGACAGCAGCCGCTCGCGCACCCCCCTTATCTGCTTGGGCTGCAGTCCCACTCGGGGGTCACGGCAGAGGCGATTGAAGTAGGTTTTGTAGCCACTGGCCAGTTCGATGCCACGCAGCTTCACGTTCGGATGGCACTTGCCGTCGTCACCGGCATAACGGTCATGGACACGCCCCAGCGGGTCAGCCAAGTCGCGCAAGGGGAACTTGTGGTTGTTCGCCGGTATGGGTTCCATCGCATGGCGCACGACGGTGGCGCCGTCTTCGTCGAGCGACCAGATCGGCCGGCCGCTGGTCAGATCGCAGCGCGGCAGTTCCGGAAGGAAGGCTGTACGCGCTTGGTCGATCAAGCACTCCACCAGCACGACTCGTGGCCGAGGCGCACTTGACGAGGCGGCCTCCTGCTTGATGCGAATGGCCTCGGTCATCTGCTTGACATGGCCGGCGGCACCGCGGCGCTTGCCGCCTGCCTTGACGATGTCCTTGATGCTGTAGCGCGTCTTCAGCAACCCGAGGTGATCCAGCACCGCCTGCAAAGCGGGTGCGCCACCGCTATGGGCAGCCATCGTCACGATGTCCTCAGTGCTGAATCCAGCGTCCCTAAATCGGGCATGCGTGGCAAGCACCTTGTTCAGCGCCTGCGCGCCTCCGTCATTGGAGGCGATGGCCACGATGTGCTGGTCCTCGAAACCGGCGGCCTTGAGCTGCTGGTGCGTCTGCAGCACCTTGTCCAGCGCCTTGGAACTTCCGTGGTTGACGGCAATGGCCACGATCTCCCTTGCCGCCAACCCTGTAGCAATCAAAGCCGGCCCTTTGTCGCGCAGATAGCCCAATGTCTTCTCGCCGCCACTGCAGCGACGGATCCTTTCTTCCTCCTCAGGCAACAGATTCAGTACAGGTGCCTCCTGGGCCAGGTCCGATGCAGTGTCCTCGGCGCGGTTCGGCACAACTTGCTCTGTCGGTTCCGCAGCTCGCACCGTTACACCAGCTGCACCGCCGGTACTTGCCCCTGGAATACCGTGCCGTGGCGCGGGCGCCGACCCGCGCATGCGCTTGGAGGGTCGCAGATGCTCGTGTTCGTTGGACAGCGAGCGCCGTGCGGATGCGAGCGCCGAACGCTCTCCTTGTGGGGTGGGAGGACTTGGCGAGCGCGAACCGGGGAGCCGAACAATATCCATGAGGCGACTGCACCACAAGACAACGCCGTCCGCAGCAACCGCGCGAACCGAAGCCATTGCAGCCGAAACGGCTCGTCCTTGTCGTCGAAGATTCCCTACCGGTGACCTCCCACCAAGCCGCCGGTCCGGTACGGCTGCTCCTGGCCGGGTCGGGTCAAAGAGAGGATCAAGCTCGTCGTCGGAAACCGGCGTGGTTCAAGCCGGGTACCACTTGAGCGACACCCCCGGGTCGGCTAAACCGAAGTTCCGGCGGTCAACGTAGCCATCTTTCGCGCGCAAGCTCGCGTCGTTCCTAGACTTTTGCGCCTTTGAGGCGCTTTATTTTGCTTGCAAATGTAGTCACTAAAAACACTTGACATGGGCAATTTATCGACTATGTTCTTCGCATGCCTGCTCGTACCGGTGCTGTCCACGTCGTCACTACCTCTCGGACCTACAAGGACAAGGTCTATCGCACCCACCTGCTGCGTCGCAGCTACCGCGAGGACGGCAAGGTCAAGAACGAGACCCTCGGCAAT
>DASTGE010000120.1:0-3122 GCA_035719405.1 Burkholderiaceae bacterium | reverse complement strand
CGTACGACACGCTGGAGGCCAAGGTGCAGGAACGCACTGCGGAGCTGAAGGCGGCGCAGAGCGAGCTGGTCCATGCAGGCAAGCTGGCGGTGCTGGGGCAGATGTCGGCGGGCATGGCCCATGAGCTCAATCAGCCGCTGGCGGCGCTGCACACGCTGTCCGACAACGCCGCATTGCTGATCGAGCGCGGGCGGCTGCCCGAGGCACAATCCAACCTGGAGCGTATCGGGCAACTGGTGCAGAGACTCGCCCGGCTGACCGGCCAGCTCAAGGTGTTCGCCCACAAGTCCGGCGAGGAGGCGCCGAAGCCCGTCCGCGTGCAGCAAGCCATTGGACAGGCGGCCTCCTTGCTCTCGGCGCGGCTTCGCGCGGGGTCGGTTGAAATGTCGGTGCAGGTCGAGCCTCCTGATCTTGCCGTCGCCTGCGACGACATCCGGTTGGAACAGGTGCTCGGCAACCTGCTCGGCAACGCGGTCAATGCGTTGGAGGCGTCAGATGTGCGGCGGATCGAGATCATCGCCACTTGCAGTGGGCCGACCTGCACGATCGCCGTGCGCAACAGCGGCCCTTGCATCGATCCCGGGATACTCGCTCGCCTGTTCGAGCCCTTCGTCACTTCCAAGCCTGCGGGCAAAGGCCTGGGGCTGGGCCTTGTGATCTCGTCACACATCGTGCGTGCGTTCGGAGGCAACCTGAGCGCGCGCAACCTCACGCCCACCGGCGTTGAGTTCATCATCGAACTGCCCTGCGCCATGGATGCGATTCATACGGCATGAGCGACAAGCACCCGATCACTGTGATCTTCGTCGAGGACGACGAGGATGTGCTGGCCGGAAGCGCGCAAGCGCTCGAACTCGGCGGCTTTGAAGTCATGCCGTTCAGGTCCGTCGAAGCGGCGAGATCGCATGTCGCCGCAGGGCTCCCACTGGTGGTGGTCTGCGATGTGAGGCTGCCGGGCACCAGCGGGACCGACTGGGCCAAGGAACTGCGCCGTGTCGATGCCGATCTCCCTGTGATCCTCGTGACCGGGCACGGCGACATCTCCATGGCCGTGCAGGCAATGCGCGACGGCGCATACGACTTCATCGAGAAGCCGTGCTCATCGGAACGACTGGCTTCGGTGGTGCGCCGGGCGGCGGAGAAGCGCCGGCTGGTGCTGGAAGTGCTGTCGCTGCGCGCGCAGCTGGAGGCGCGTCAGGGCATTCAGGCGACGCTCATCGGCCGCTCGATGCAGATGGAGCGCGTGCGCGACCTCGTGAAGACCCTGTGCGAGGCTCCCGCCGATGTCATCATCTATGGCGAGACGGGCACCGGCAAGGATCTCGTCGCGCGCTGCCTTCATGACCATAGCGATCGGAGACGAGGACGTTTCGTGCCTGTGAACTGCGGCGGCCTGCCCGAATCCTTGGTCGACAGCGAGATCTTTGGTCACGAAGCCGGCTCCTTCACCGGCGCCACCCGCCGGCGCATCGGCAAGTTCGAGTACGCGAACGGGGGGACACTCTTCCTCGACGAGATCGAGAGCATGCCGCTGGGCGTGCAGGTGAAGCTGCTGCGCGCACTGCAGGAGCGCTCGATCGAGCGCGTGGGCTCCAACGAGGCGGTGCAGGTCGATTGCCGGGTGATCGCGGCGAGCAAGGAAGACCTGCGCGCGGCCAGCGAGCAGAAGCGTTTTCGCGCCGACCTTTATTACCGGCTGGGCGTCGCCTTCATCGAGCTGCCGCCCGTGCGCGAGCGCCGCGAGGACATTCCGCTGCTGTTCGAGCACTTCACCCTGCAGGCTGCACGCCGCTACGGCCGCCCGGCCCCGATCGTGGAGGACACGACTTTGTCGGCGTTGATGGCGCATTCATGGCCAGGCAATGTGCGCGAGTTGCGCAATGTGGCGGACCGGTTCGTGCTCGGCCTGCTGGGCGCTGACGGTTCCGGGTTGAAGCTGGGACAGGGCGAGCATGGGATGCCCTTGCCGGAGCAACTGGAGCACATCGAGCGGGCGCTCATCACCGATGTCCTGAGAAAGCACCACGGCGAAGTGACGTCCTGCGCACACACGCTGGGCGTGCCGAAGCAGACGCTTTACGACAAGATGCGCCGCCTGCGCATCGACGCGGCGGAATTCAGGGGCGGGACGGAGTAGTGGGGCGGGATTGAGGTTCCCGGACGCAAGTACAACTTGCGCTTTCTGTCGCGCAATGTTGCCGCAAGTTCGAACTCCCCTGCGACCGCGACAATGACAATTCGACCAGGGAGGCACGAGGCTGCTGATAATGAACTGCGCGACTGGAAGCTGATGAGACCCTGCATGGAGGTTCGGGCACCGGGTAAATACATACTCGCAAATCCCTGAGGCGCCCGGGCATTTCCCTGGTTTCGATAATCGTCTCGAGGAGCGATTGCCGGTCGAACGTCTGGCCTGAAGGAGTGAAGGAGAGCGATCTGCGATTGACGGAAATTGCGGTGCGAGTTGGTTTCCGCACCCAGGGTCACTTTATTGACGTCTTCCACCGGATCACCGGAGTCACGCCACTCGTCTATCGACGCCGATCGCAACAAGGAGCGCAGACTCCCGCGAAAAGCGGATACGCTCGGACCTTTGTCTGAAGCAGCGTGATCGGGGCGAGCGCGGGGCGAGCGGCGAAGCGACATCGCCGCGCGCTTCTTTCACGGAACCATTGGTGCCCGGAGCGGGGATCGAACCCGCATGCCCTCTTTCAAGGGCGGCGGATTTTAAGTCCGCTGCGTCTGCCTGTTTCGCCATCCGGGCCGGGTGCCGATTATCGGCGCTTCATCTACGCCGCGATGCGGTCACATTGCAAGTCGGTGCCGAGCCAATGCCGTGCCATTCGTTCTAGCGTCGACGGCTCGCCCGTGCTTTGCAGACAGAGCAGTGGCGGGACGCGATCGGGATGCACGTTGCCGGGCCATAGCGCCTCGGCTCGTGCCGCGATCGCGTGTGCCGTGTCCACAAGCGCGACTCCATCTCCAAGCAGACGCCTGATCTCCCCGGCCGCAAACGGGTAGTGCGTGCAGCCGAGCACGACCGTGTCGACCTGGGCCTGCTTCAAGGCGTCGCAGGGCGCTTTGAGAACCGCCTCCAGCGTGGCACCCCCGACACGGGCTTC
>DASTGE010000119.1:0-3948 GCA_035719405.1 Burkholderiaceae bacterium | reverse complement strand
TGTCATTGAGGCTGGTGTCCAAGCTGCCGTCCGCGAAGGCCGCTTGAATGTCGACCTGATCCGAATCCACCTCATTCATTTGTCAAAAAGCTATCCCGTAGCAGCTGCGACGGGAGGCGTCCGGGCAACCGGCTGGGAACGCAGCAAGAGACCCTCATGGCGAGGCAAGGAGAAGCACTGTGGCTGTAGACATGTTCATGAAGATCGACACGATCGAAGGCGAGTCGCGCGACAAGGCGCACGGCAAGGAGATCGACGTCCTGGCCTGGAGCTGGGGGATGAGCAACTCGGGTTCCGCCCACATGGGTGGCGGCGCGGGCGCTGGCAAGGTGAATGTGCAGGACCTTTCGTTCACCAAGTACATCGACTCGTCGACCAACGCGCTGCTCGACGCCTGCTGCACCGGCAAGCACTTCGACAAGGCCACACTCACCGTGCGCAAAGCCGGCGGCACACCGCTGGAGTACATCATCATCACGATGACCGAGGTGCTCGTCGCATCCGTATCCACCGGCGGCAGCGGTGGTGAAGACCGTCTCACCGAGAACGTCACGCTCAACTTCGCAAAGTTCAAGCTGTCGTACCAGCCCCAGGACGAAAAGGGCGCGAAGCAAGGGGGCACGAAGGACGTCACCTACGACATCGCCGCCAACAGCAAGGAGTAGGCGCGAAACGCATTCCGGGCGCAGCTTGCGCTGCGTGGGGACTCCAGCGAGCCCCCGCGGTGTGAACGCGCCCGTCCAGCATTCGAGGAGACCATGGCCTTAGGTGACATGTTCCTGCGCCTGGAAAGCCAGCGTGGCGGACTGGTGAAGGGTGAATCGACAGATGCGGCGCACCCGCAGGAAATCCATGTGATCGACTGGTCATGGGGCATGACCAGCTCGCCGATGATGGGCGGCAAGGGCGGCGCAGTGAAGACCGCGTTGTCGGAGCTGCACATCCACAAGCGGGCGGACAGCTCCACCACCGCACTCATGTCGGTGATGCGCACGAACGACCTGATCAAGAAGGCGGTGTTGAGCGTGCGCAAGGCCGGCGGCAAGCAGATCGACTATCTCACCATTGCGATCGAGCGCGGGCGCATCACCTCTTACGAGATCAATTCACAAAGCGAGGTCGGTCCGCACATTGTCGAGCACCTGACGCTCACCTTCGAGAAAATCGACATCAGCTACTACACGCAGGACGAAAAGGGCGAGCGCAAGGGCGGCTCGAACTTCGTCACGGAGATCGTTTGACATCGCGCGCTGCGCGCCTCGACCGGAGGGCATCATGACCGCACTTTCCCCCGCTGAACAGGCGCTGCGCGACGGCGATCCTTTCGCGGCTCTCAAGCTGCTGCAGGACCAGGTCCGCGCCCGCCCGGCGGATGCAAAGCTGCGCGTCTTTCTGTTCCAGTTGCTTTGCGTGCTCGGCCAGTGGGACCGCGCGTTGAATCAGCTCAATGTGTCGGGCGAATTGGATGCCGGCACGCTCGCGATGGTGCAGACCTATCGTGAGGCGATCCAATGCGAGCGGCTGCGCGAGCAGGTGTTCGCGGGCCAGAAGGTGCCGCTGCTGTTCGGCGAGCCCGAGCCGTGGCTGGCGCTTCTCATCGAAGCGCTGTTGCGTGAGGGCCGCGGCGCGCCCGAGGAGGCACAGCGGTTGCGCGACGAGGCTTTCGAGCTGGCACCTGCGACTCCCGGCAGGGCCGATGGCAAGCCCTTCGCTTGGATCGCGGATGCCGACATGCGGCTCGGGCCCGTACTCGAGGCCGTGATCAACGGCCGCTACTACTGGGTTCCGTGGTCGCGTCTTTCGGTCGTGACCATCGAAGCGCCGACCGACCTGCGCGACCGTGTATGGATGCCGGCGCATCTGCAGTTCTCCAACGGGGGCGAGACGGTGGCGTTGCTGCCGACAAGGTATGCGGGAACATCGCTCGATGATCCGCTGCTGGCAATGGCGAGAAAGACCGATTGGGATGAAGTAAGGCCGGGGTTCTTCGTGGGCAAGGGCCAGCGGATGCTGGCGACCGACGGTGGCGACCTGGCGTTGATGGATTTGAGAAGTGTGGAGTTGGGGGCGATGGGGGAAGGAGAGTGAATGGGCGTTGAGGTGGCGCGGCATGGTCGCCACGATCTCGATAGACGATGTCCCTCCCCAAACCCCAAGACCGCCTGCAGCCCGCGCTGCTGGACCGCCTCACCGACGACGACCCCGACGCCAACGTCGAGTCGCCGGAACGTGCCGTGATGTCGCGCGTCCGCCTTCGCCAGGCCGTGCTGCGCGACCTCAGCTGGCTTTTCAACACCACCCGCCTGGGCGACAGCGTCCCGCTCGAAGGCTGCCCGCATGTGAAGCGCTCGGTGCTCAACTTCGGCCTGCCGGCGCTGTCCGGCCAGACGGCCTCGGGCGTTGACATCGTGGCCCTGGAACAGCAGGTCCGACAGGCCATCATCGACAACGAGCCGCGCATCCTCGCGTCCACCCTTTCCGTCGAGGCGCTGATGAACGACAACCTCATGGACCGCCACAATCAGATCAGCTTCCGCATCACCGGCCAGCTATGGTCTCAGCCGGTGCCGCTGGAGTTGCTGCTGCACACCGACATCGACCTCGAGACCGGCCGCGTCGAGGTCAAGGAACTCTCGCGTTAACCGCGCCGCCCAAGCCGCCCCGATGGACCCTCGTCTTCTTCGGTACTACAACCAGGAACTTCAGCACCTGCGCGAGATGGGCGCGGAGTTCGCCGAGGCCTTTCCGAAGATCGCGGCACGCCTGCGCATCGAAGGCGTGGAGGTGGCAGACCCCTACGTCGAACGGCTGCTCGAAGGCTTTGCCTTCCTCGCAGCGCGCGTACAGCTCAAGCTGGATGCGGAGTTCACACGCTTCACGCAGCGACTGCTGGAGATCGTCTACCCGCATTTCCTCGCGCCGACGCCTGCCATGCTCGTCGCGCAATTGCAGCCGCAGCCCGGCGACGCAGGCCTTGCCAGCGGCTTCATCATCCCTCGCGGCACCATGCTGCGCAGCCCGGTCGTGCGTGGCACGCAGACCCCCTGCACCTTCCGCACAGGCCATGACGTGACGCTATGGCCGATCGACATCGTCGAGGCCTCTTACTTCACGCATGCCGCCAACCTCCCCTTGACGGCTGTGCCCGGCTGGCGAAAGTACGGTGGAGGCCTGCGGTTGAAGCTGCGCGCGACGGCGGCCCTCGACTTCTCCAGCCTCGCCATCACTGACCTGCGCCTGTATTGCAGCGGCATCGACGAGACCGCCTATCGTCTGCACGAACTCGTATGCGGACAGGCGCTCGGCGCCTTTGTGCTCGGCACCGATCGAACCAAAGCGCCACGCATCCTTCCCGCCGACGCGTTGGAAGCCGCGGGCTTCGGCGACGACGAGGCACTGCTGCCCGTGACGCTGCGCGGGTTCGCGGGCTACCGGCTGCTGCAAGAGTACTTCGCCTTTCCTCAGCGCTTCCTGTTCTTCGACCTGCGGGGCGTGGGCGATGCGCTGCGCGCCGTGGGCGGGCAGGAAGCGGAGATCGTGATCCTCTTTGAGCGCGGTGATGCGAGCCTGCAGCAGTCGGTCGATGCCTCGAGCCTCGCGCTGCATTGCGTGAGCGCGATCAATCTCTTCGAGCAACGCTGTGACCGCATTCATGTGTCGCCGCAGACCAGCGACTTCCACGTCGTGGTCGACCGCACACGCCCGCTCGACTACGAGATCCATGAGCTTTTGGAAGTCGAAGGCCACGGCGCACACGGCTCACAGACCTTTCTGCCGTTGTACGCTGCCTTCCACACCGAGTCTCGCGCACACAGCGCCTACTACGCGGTACAGCGCGAGCCTCGGCTGCTGTCGGAAGTGCAACGGCGCGAAGGACCGCGCTCGTCGTACATCGGCACTGAAGTCTTCATCTCGCTGGTCGACAGTCGCGAAGCGCCCTACCCTGCG
>DASTGE010000118.1:0-2645 GCA_035719405.1 Burkholderiaceae bacterium | reverse complement strand
AGGAGCTGCGCAATATGCTGGCGGCGAGCGTCGCCATGAAGGCGAGCCTCAAGGCCGCAAAAGGCGGGCGCGAGAAGCCGAACAAGCCGCTTCAAGGCAAGACGCTCGCGATGATTTTCGAGAAACCCTCCACCCGCACACGAGTGTCGTTCGACGTCGGCATGCGCCAGCTTGGCGGTGAATCGATCATGCTGACGGGGGCGGAAATGCAGCTCGGCCGCGGCGAGACCATCGCCGACACCGCGCGCGTGCTGTCGCGCTACGTGGATGCCATCATGATCCGCATTCTCAACCATGAGGCGCTGCTCGAGCTTGCGGCACACGCCACAGTTCCCGTCATCAACGGCCTGACGCGGCGCTCCCATCCGTGCCAGGTGATGGCCGATCTGATGACTTTCGAGGAACATCGCGGACCGATCGAGGGCCGCACCGTGGCCTGGACTGGCGACGATAACAATGTGCTGGCGTCCTGGGCGCATGCGGCGGAGCGGTTCAAATTTAACTTGAACATTGCGACGCCGCCGGAGCTTGCACCCAACAAGGCGATGCGCGACTGGATCAAGGCGACGCAGGCGCCGATCGTGCTCGGCAACGACGTGGAAGCAGCCGTACGCGGTGCCGATTGCGTCGTCACCGACACCTGGTTCTCGATGGGCGACAAGGATGGCGAGCATCGTCACAATCTGTTGAGGCCGTATCAGGTCAATGCAACACTGATGCGGCTGGCCAAGCCTGATGCGCTGTTCATGCATTGCCTGCCGGCCCATCGCGGCGACGAGGTCACCGATGAGGTGATCGATGGTCCGCAATCGGTCGTGTTCGACGAGGCGGAAAATCGTCTGCATGTGCAGAAGGGTATCTTGGCCTGGTGTTTCGACGCGGTGGAGTAGGGCACCGTCTCCGTCATCCCGGACAAGCGAGCGAGAGCGCGCGCAGATCCGGGACCCATACGCCGCTGCCCGCGCAATGTGCACTAGGTCAGACGTTTTTACTTCACTACTCAAGCCAGTGGTTATGGGTCCCTGCTTTCGCAGGGACGACGAGGCAGAAAGATTTTCGCGCGGTTCAAGCCCCCTTTCACTTCGCGACCGCCGACCCCAGATAGAGCGCCATGACTTCACAATTCCCCGGCATGAAATCTGTCGATGCCCCGATCCGTGCGCCGTCATCGGTTCCCGTCGATGACGCGGTCTTGCCCTTCGAGGTCGCCGCACTCGACCTGCGCGGGCGCCTGACGCGGCTCGGTCCTGGTCTCGACGACGTTCTCGCCAAACACGATTACCCGCCTGCAGTCGCCAAACTGCTTGCAGAAGCAATCGTGCTCACGACGCTGCTCGGCTCGTCCTTGAAGTTCGAAGGGCGTTTCATCCTGCAGACCCAGACCGATGGTCCGGTGTCTTTTCTGATCGTGGATTTCCGCGCTCCGGATCGCTTGCGCGCCTATGCGCGTTTCGATGCAAAGCGACTCAAGGAGGGCCAGGATTCAGGCGCGCTGTTGGGCAAGGGTCATCTCGCCATGACCATTGATCAGGGGCCGGAGATGAGCCGTTACCAAGGCCTGGTGGCGCTTGACGGCGGCAGCCTCGAAGACGCCGCGCACGAATATTTTTTGCGCTCCGAACAAATCCCCACAAGGGTGAGGCTCGCCGTCGGCGAGGAATGGCGTGGCGGCGAGGGCGGTCCGCAACATCGCTGGCGCGGTGGCGGCATGTTGCTGCAGTTTCTTCCCAAGGCGCCGGAGCGGGCGCGGCAGCCCGATCTGCATCCGGGCGATGCACCGGAAGGCACCGTTGCCCACACCGTCGAAGAAGACGACGCCTGGGTCGAAGGACAGTCGCTGATCTCGACGGTGGAAGATGTCGAGCTGATCGACCCGGATTTGTCGGGCGAGCGTTTGCTGTATCGCCTGTTTCACGAGCGCGGCGTGCGGGTGTTTCGTCCGCTTCGCTTGCGCGCGCAATGCTCCTGTTCGCGCGAGGCGGTCTCCGCGATGCTCAACAGCTTTGCACCCGAGGACCGCGCCGCAATGGTCAAGGACGGCAAGGTGGTGGTGACCTGCGAGTTCTGCTCGTCGGTTTATCAATTCACGCCTCATGAGGCGGGCGTGGAAGAGGGGACGCCGTAGCGTTTTGCTGCGAGCGCACCCGATTAAAGGCCGTCAAGCGGCGCGCACGCGCGTGAGGAATTGTTCGACCTGGCTACGCAGGGCATCGGCCTGATGCTTGAGCTCGCCGGCGTGGTCGCGCACCATGTGGGCGGACTGCCCGGTCTCGCCGGCTGCGTTGGCGAGACCAGCGACCTTCTCGCTGACGACGCTAGTGCTCCTGGCTACGGTCGTGACGTTATGAGCCATCTCACGCGTCGTGGCGTCCTGCTGCTCGACCGCTGAGGCGACGTCGGTGGAGATTTCGCTGATCCTGGATATTGTCGCGCCGATGCGCTCGATCGCTGATACCGCGTCCCGCGTGGTGTCCTGGATCGCCCGGATCTGGCCCGAGATCTCATCGGTTGCGGCCGCGGTCTGTGAGGCAAGCGCCTTCACTTCGCCAGCTACGACCGCGAATCCCCTGCCAGCCTCGCCGGCACGCGCGGCCTCGATGGTGGCATTGAGCGCGAGCAGGTTGGTCTGCGCCGCCACCGATTGG
>DASTGE010000117.1:0-2476 GCA_035719405.1 Burkholderiaceae bacterium | reverse complement strand
ATTCGGAGACCAGCGCGGCGGTGGTGGCAACGAGAGAACCCACGCCCAAGCCCGTGCAGAAGCGAAGCCAGCCGAACGCGGCGGAGTCGTGCGTCATCGCTGTCAGCGCCATGCCGACGGAGAACCAAGCATAAGACACGAGCATGACCTTGCGCCGCCCGATGATGTCGCCGACCGTGCCTGCGAGCAGCGCGCCGACGAGCACGCCGATCAGTGCATAGCTGCCCAGTGCACCGGCGATGGCCGGGGTGACGGTGCCGATGTGCGAGGGGTCGCGAAGGAACGTCGAGACCACGGCACCGTAGACGACAAGGTCGTAGCCGTCGAAGATCAGGCCCAGCGTGGCGAGCGCCACGACCCATGTGACCGTGCGACGCCGGCGCGCTTCCATTTGCGCGTCATTGGAAGCGTGGGCAGGGAGATGTGCTGCTTGCGTCACGATGGGCCCCTCACTCGGCCGCGCCGATGTTCAGCGCGATGGAACCAACGCCTTCAACGTGACCTTCGATGCGATCCCCCGGCTGCAGCGCGCCCACGCCTTCGGGTGTGCCCGTGAAGATCAGGTCGCCCGGCTGCAGGTGGTAGAACTTCGACAGGTCGGCAATCAACTCGGCGATGTTCCAGATCAGCTTGCCGAGGTCGGACTTCTGGCGCACCTCGCCGTTGACGCTCATCTCGATTCCGCCCTTGTCGAGCACCACGCCCTGCATCGGAACGATCTCGGACACCACCGAGGATTGCTCGACATCCTTACCCAAGTCCCATGGCCGGCCCTTGTCGCGGGCGACGAGTTGCAGGTCACGGCGCGTCATGTCGAGCCCGCACGCATAGCCGTAAATGAGGGCGGGGGCATCCGATTCGGTGACGCGAAAGCCGGGAGCGCCGATCGCGACCACAAGTTCCATTTCGTGGTGGTAATTCGCGGTGCCCGGCGGATAAGCGACGGTGGCGCCCGACTCGACCAACGTGGAGGGCGACTTGGTGAAGTAGAACGGCACCTCGACCGACTTGTCGACCGGACGACCCATCTCGACCGCATGGGCGTGATAGTTGCGGCCGACGAAGAACAGGCGACGGATGGGAACGCGTTCCTGCTTTCCACTCACGGGCAGTGACGCAACCTCGGGCGGATTGAAGACATAGGCGACTTGGGACATGAGCAGGGCTCCAGGATGCAATGCAAAGGAAGAGAACGCGTTCCGACGCCTTCTCCCGCCTTGCGGGAGAAGGAACGCTTGTTTCTTGAAGGCAGCGGTTGTGCGCGTCAGCCGCGCTGCTCGAACACGCCCAGCTTGCGATGCAGGGGCGCTTCGTCGGCAATGAACAGGAAGGCCGGCTGGCTCGAAGAGTGGTTCACGAGGGTGACCGGTGTATAGCCCGGCGCACAGCAGGTGTCGGCCTCGGAGAGTGTGAAGCGCTGATCATCCATGCGCGCCTCGACACTGCCTTCGATCGCGTGGAATACAGCAGCCGGCGAACGGGCAGGCAAGGCCAGCGTCTGGCCAGGCTTGAGCATCAGCGTGTAATAGCCCAGGATGTTCTGCGCGTCTTCGCCCGTCTCGGGATTCACATAGCCGACCTGCACGGCCTCCAGCTCCGGCTGATCCTCTGCCAGCGACTGCAACGCCGCGCGAACCTCGACCCACGGATAACGCAGCATCGGATAGCGGCGGTTGCCGCGCTGGAACACGGGCGAGGGCACCACGCCCGCACGCACATGCGAACGTTCCCCGCGACTGGGCTTGACCTCCTGCGGCTGGCCGTCGATGTGATAGGAAGCTTCGAGGTAATAGACCACCGGCAGGTCGAGCACGTCGAGCCACACCACCGGCTTGTCGCCATCATGCCCGTGCTCGTGCCACAGGCCGGTCGGGGTGAGGATGAGGTCGCCGCGACTCATCGGAAGCTTCTCGCCTTCGACGGTCGTGTAGGCGCCCTCGCCTTCGACAATCATGCGCACGGCGTTCGGCGTGTGCCGATGCGACGGCGCCCACTCGCCCGGCAGCAGCAGCTGCATGCCGAGATAGATCGCGGAGCTGGCCTGCATGTTGTCGAGGCCGTGGCCGGGATTGGCAAGCACGAGCACGCGCCGCTCCGCCTTCTCGATCGGCGTCAGCGCGCCGGCCCTCAGCAGCAGCGGGCGCAGCGACTCGTATGACCAATGCGTCGGACGCGTCCGGGGCCGTGGCTTTCCCGCGGGCAGCACGGCGCGAAGATTGGGCCACAGCGGAACAAGGTTCTGTCGTGTCAGCGCCGCGCGGTAGTCGGACGGCAAGTCCTCGAGGCGGCCGAGCTGGTCGAAGCGGCTTGTGTCTTGCATGATGATGAGACTCGGTTCGGTAGTGAATGGTTTTACCTGCGCGATCGAATTCGGATTCAGTCGGCGGTCAGGCAGTTCTCGGCCTTCCATGAATACAGCCATTCGAGCGCGTCATAGAAGCGCTCGGGCGTGCGGCCCTTCCAGAGGTCATTGCGC
>DASTGE010000116.1:0-7043 GCA_035719405.1 Burkholderiaceae bacterium | reverse complement strand
CAAGTTTCACAGTCAAGGAGATGCAATGAAACTTCGCCCCCTGCACGATCGGGTGATCGTCAAGCGCATGGAAAACGAGACCAAGACGGCCTCCGGCATCGTGATCCCCGACAACGCCGCCGAGAAGCCCGACCAGGGCGTGGTGATTGCCGTGGGCCAGGGCCGCAAGAACGACAAGGGCGATCTGGTGCCCATGGGCGTGAAGGTCGACGACAAGGTGCTGTTCGGCAAGTACAGCGGCCAGACCGTCAAGGTCGATGGCGACGAACTGCTGGTGATGCGCGAGGAAGACCTCTTCGCCGTGATCGAGAAGTAATCAAACCAACCAAGTCCCGGAGAAACAGACATGGCAGCCAAAGACGTGGTATTCGGCGGCGACGCACGCCAACGCATGATCGAAGGCGTGAACATCCTGGCCAACGCGGTCAAGGTCACGCTGGGCCCCAAGGGCCGCAACGTCGTGCTCGAGCGCTCGTTCGGCGCCCCGACGGTCACCAAGGACGGTGTGTCGGTCGCCAAGGAAATCGAGCTGAAGGACAAGCTTCAGAACATGGGCGCACAGATGGTCAAGGAAGTCGCTTCCAAGACCAGCGACAACGCGGGTGACGGCACCACCACCGCGACCGTGCTCGCCCAGGCCATCGTGCGTGAAGGCATGAAGTACGTGGCCGCCGGCATGAACCCGATGGACTTGAAGCGCGGTATCGACAGGGCGGTCCTTGCACTGGCGCACCAGCTCAAGACCCAGTCGAAGCCGACGACCACCAGCAAGGAAATCAGCCAGGTCGGCTCGATTTCGGCCAACAGCGACGAGTCGATCGGCAAGATCATCGCTGACGCGATGGACAAGGTCGGCAAGGAAGGCGTGATCACCGTCGAGGACGGCAAGTCGCTCGAGAACGAGCTCGAAGTCGTCGAGGGTATGCAGTTCGACCGCGGCTACCTCTCGCCCTACTTCATCAACAACCCTGACAAGCAGGCCGCGATCGTCGAAAACCCGTACGTCCTGCTGTTCGACAAGAAAATCAGCAACATCCGCGACCTTCTGCCCATCCTCGAGCAGGTGGCCAAGGCCGGACGTCCCCTGCTGATCGTTGCGGAGGAAGTCGAGGGCGAGGCGCTGGCGACCCTGGTGGTCAACACCATCCGCGGCATCCTGAAGGTCGTGGCAGTCAAGGCCCCTGGCTTCGGCGACCGTCGCAAGGCCATGCTGGAAGACATCGCCATCCTCACCGGTGGCAAGGTGATCTCTGAGGAAGTCGGCCTCACGCTTGAGAAGGTCGCCCTGGCTGACCTCGGACAAGCCAAGCGCGTCGAAGTGGGCAAGGAGAACACGACCATCATCGACGGCGCCGGTGCCGCGGCCGACATCGAGGCGCGCGTCAAGCAGATCCGCGTCCAGATCGAGGAAGCCACCAGCGACTACGACCGCGAGAAGCTGCAGGAGCGCGTGGCCAAGCTCGCCGGCGGGGTGGCGGTGATCAAGGTGGGTGCCGCGACCGAAGTCGAGATGAAGGAGAAGAAGGCCCGAGTCGAGGACGCGCTGCACGCAACCCGTGCCGCCGTCGAGGAAGGCATCGTCGCCGGTGGCGGTGTTGCACTGCTGCGCGCACGTCAGACCGCTGGCCAGATCAAGGGTGAGAACCCCGATCAGGATGCTGGCATCAAGATCGTCCTGCGCGCTGTCGAGGAGCCGCTTCGCCAGATCGTGGCCAACGCAGGCGACGAGCCCAGCGTCGTGATCGCGAAGGTGCTCGAGGGCAAGGGCAACTTCGGCTACAACGCTCAGAACGGTGAGTATGGCGACATGATCGAGATGGGCATTCTCGATCCGACCAAGGTCACGCGCACTGCGCTACAGAACGCGTCGTCGGTCGCAGGACTGATGCTCACTACCGAGGCCATGGTTGCTGAGGCGCCGAAGGACGAGACGCCTGCTGCCGGCCCCGGCGGGATGGGCGGCATGGGTGGCATGGGAATGGACATGTAACGCTTTCGCAAAAAGCGTTGCTCAATCAAAGGGCTGCAGCAATGCAGCCCTTTTTCATTTCGGCCTTCATTAGGGGCGACACCACCAGTCATTTCTGAGTCTGCCCCACGCAAAATTCGCGATACCCTGAACGACTTGCGCACCTACGGGCCCACGCATGCCTCCAAGCACTCAACTGGAACGTTTCATCGAGGACGAACTCGCAAGAGTCCCTCTGCTCATCGAGCAGGTGTTCCAGGCGGTCATCGACCAGACACCCCGCCTGGCGACGACAAGCGGCATGGCTGCGAAGAAGATGGCCGCCGAACTCAAGCACGCCGTGAGCACGCATCGCCAGACCATGGTGCGCGCGTTCTGCAACACGCTGCGCGAGCAGGTTTACGCTTTCGTAAAACAGCAGACAACGGCCGGCGATGGAGGAGCCGCGTCTGCTTCGCGGGCGCCATCGCTGGCACTTGTCGAAGACGATGCGATCGCCTTCGACGTCGAGCTGTCACGCGTCATCGACACGATCGGCAGCGTTGCCGAATACGAGTTGCGCGAACTGGGTGCGTTTACTTCGGCGCTCGTGGGCGATATGGATGTGGCTCGCGATACCAACCCGTTCAAGCCCGAGGCTTTCGCGCGGGCCCTCGGTGGGGCAGCCGAGACACTTCCGACTGCGATGGCTTACCGCTCAGCCCTGATGCGTGAAGGCGGGGAGCCACTCGCACAGGCGCTTCGCAAGGCATATGCCGCGGCCTGCACGCGCTTGGAGTCGCACGGTGTGGAGCCGGCGATGCACCGAACCATCATCGTTCCTATTGGCGGGCGAACGGGACGATCCCTCACACCCGCTGACCTGCATGCGCTGATGGAAGCGATGGCCGCCGGGCTGCAGGTGACGCCTGCCGCCCTTCGCCCACCGACATCCACGACGACAACCGCGGCGCCACAGCCTTCGTCGCCGACCTCGACCCCGACCGTCGACCGGCAGATGATCGAGCTGCTGAGCCAGGTGTTCGACGCGATTGCTGTCGATCGTTCGATTCCCGCGGAGCTGCAATTGCTGCTGTCGCGTCTGCACGCGCCCGCCCTGCGCCTTGCGTTGAACGAGCCGAAGGCACTGGGCAGCTATTCGCATCCGCTTTGGCAGTTCATGGACCGGCTGGTATTCGATGCGGAGCGGCTTGCAGAAGATCGCGATGAGCGAGAGCGGCTTCTGCGCCTCGCGCAAGGGCTTGTCGACTCGCTTGCGGCCAACTCCGGGCAGGACGCAGGCCTGTACGACTGGGCCCTGAGCCGGCTGAGGGCATTCGAGAAACATTTGCTCGAACGTAGTGTGCGCAACGTCGGGTCGCTGATCGCGGAATTGAATGCCCTGCCGCTTGAAGCTGCCGAACCCGCTCCTGCCGCGAGCCATCGCAAGCAGCCGTTGGATGTCGCCACACTCGATACGGTGCCCGCCGCACTAATGGACTATGGTCACGGCGCCGCGGGGACTGACGAGCAACCGCGGGTTCCGCCTCTACTCCCTGCCCCTGAGCCGGGGCAATGGCTGCATGTGTTCCTCCAGGGCCGTTGGCGCAACTTGCAGATGTTGTGGATGGACCCGCGCAGCGAGGTGCGCCTGCTGCATGACTCCCGGACCGACGAAAGCTGGGCCCTTCGTCATCGCGCGCTCGAAAGACTGCACGCGGAGGGACTCGCGAAACCTCTCGCGCCCCGATCACTCGTCCGCCAGGCCGCGCGCGCCCTCGTGAAGGAAATGCCCGGGCGGAGCTGAAAGGGTTGCTTACGTTCCGCCCCCCGAGTACCGGGATGGGCGCACAACCGCAGCGTCCTTAGACTCCGTCGCACGTCGCTTCCGGGGCCAAGTCGGCAGGAAGCAACCCAGACGGAGGAGTGGTACGGATGGGCGCAGATCTGAAGCTGACCCCGAGCGGGGCCGTAGAGTCAACAGAAGGTTGGACAGTACGGCAGCTGGGACCGGAATTGATCGAATACTGTGACGGCGCAATCGCCTGTCTGGTCAATGTCGGCTATTCCCCCGAGCGTCGAGCCCGCGCCATCTTTGCCAGCGAGTCCACATCGGCGCTCGCGCCCCGGCTTCGCGAGCACCTGCAACGCGCGGTAGGCCTCCTGAACGGACGCTTCGTCGTGATCTGATCGTGCTCGCTGCCGCGTCGATGCGGTGAAGTGTCAGAGTGCAGCAGACGGCATGCAGTGCGTCCAGGCATGCAGCACCTGCGCTGCATCGCTGACGCCCATTCTGTTGAGCGACGAGAACAAGGTGACAGACACGTCCGACTGCTCGGTCGCGACCTGCCCCAGAACTTCGCTTGCATCGCGGACCACGGCCTCGGACTCCTTTCGATTCAGCTTGTCGGCCTTGGTCAGCAAGACCAGCAGCTTGACCTGGCCGCTCTGGACGCGCGGCGCCACGAAGGTGAGCAGTTGCCGGTCGAGATCGGTGAAGCCCAGCCGCGAGTCGATCATCAGCACGACGCCCGAGAGGCTGCGCCGGATCTGCAGATAGTCGGCCATGACCTGCTGCCAGCGCAGCTTGGCCGCACGCTCGACGGCGGCATAGCCGTAGCCCGGGAGGTCGGCGAACAGCGCGTCGGCAGCGTCTTTCGGCCCCACCTCGAACAAATTGATGTGCTGCGTGCGCCCGGGGGTCTTCGACGCGAAGGCAAGCCGCTTCTGTTGAGCCAGGGTATTGATGGCCGTCGACTTGCCCGCGTTGGACCGACCGACGAAAGCAATTTCGGGCAATTCGGTGGCCGGCAGCTGATCAAGCCGGCTCGCGGTGAGAAGAAAGCGTGCAGTGTGGGTCCACGCCAGCGCGAGCTTGTCGGGTGCGGCTTGCGCGCTGTGGGCTTGGACGGGGGCGGGTGCGGACATGGCCCATTGTAAAATTGATAAGTTTGGCACCTTCCCCATTCAAAACATGAAGGCAACAGTCGCTTTGATCCTCGCCGGGCTCGTGATTTTTCCGGCGCTGGCCGAAGAAGCCAAGCAGGCTCCCAAGCCAGACATGGCGAAAGGTCAGGCGATCTCGAACCAAGTATGCGCCGCCTGCCATACGAAAGACGGGTCGCGAGGCGCGCCCGCCAACCCTATCCTCCAGGGCCAGCATCCGGAATACATTTTCAAGCAGCTCTCCGACTTCAAAGCGGGCAAGCGGCCGAGCGCAGTCATGAAGGGCTTCGCCTCCGCATTGAGCGAGGACGACATGCACAACGTGGCGGCCTTCTACGCATCCAAGAGTGCCAAGCCCGGCTTTGCAAAGAACAAGGATCTGGTATCGCTCGGTGAGAAGATCTATCGTGGGGGCATCTCCGACAAGCAAGTGCCCGCATGCGCCGGCTGCCACAGCCCTGACGGAAGCGGCATTCCCGCTCAATTCCCTCGCCTTGCCGGTCAACACGCGGATTACGTGGAGGCGCAGATGAACAACTTCCGCGCCGGTGCGCGCCTGAACGGCCCGATGATGCCGGAGATCGCCGCCAAAATGAGCGACCAGGAGATCAAGGCGGTGGCAGACTACATTACCGGACTGCGCTAAGACGACTCGAGTCGTCTTAGCGGACCGGGGCGCCAAAAAGGCCCCAGCCAGCGTATGACGGGACATACGGCCGACCGGGATAATCCACGGATGACTGATCTGCCCACCACCTCCGGCCTGCAGGTAAATACGGGTTCGCGCTGGTGGCGCGAGATCGTGGAGCTGGTGTCATCGATGCGCTTCGCGATCGCGCTGCTGACGCTGATCTGCATCGCCTCGATCATCGGCACCGTCATCCGTCAGCACGAGCCCCTCAGCAACTACGTCAACCAGTTCGGCCCGTTCTGGGCCGACGTGTATTCAGCTGCAGGCCTCTACACCGTCTACAGCACCTGGTGGTTCCTGCTGATCCTCGGCACGCTCGTCGTTTCCACCAGCCTGTGCATCGCCCGCAACACACCCAAGATCCTGCACGAGCTCAAGACGTACAAGGAGCATGTGCGGGAGCAGGCACTGCGCGCGTTCCATCACAACGCCCAGGGGACGATGGACGAGACGCGCGAACAGTCGCTCGAGCGCATCTCGTTGCTGCTGGCCACCGAAGGCTGGAAGGCGCGAGCGCAGGTGCGCGAGCACGGGATCATGGTCGCCGCCCGCAAGGGGATGGGCAACAAGGTCGGCTACCTTGCCGCCCATTCCGCCATCGTGCTCATCTGCATCGGCGGACTGCTCGACGGGGATCTCATCGTGCGTGCGCAGATGTGGCTCAGCGGCAAGAGCGCCTTCGAGGGAAGCGGCTTGATCCGTGAAGTGCCCGCTTCGCATCGTCTCTCGCCCAGCAACCCGACCTTCCGCGCGAACCTCCTCGTGGCCGAGGGTGCGCGAGCGGGCACGGCGGTCATCTCCATGCCCGACGGCGTCGTCCTGCAGGAACTGCCCTTCGACATCGAGTTGAAAAAATTCGTTGTCCAGTACTACGACACGGGCATGCCGAAGCTCTTCGCCAGCGAGATCGTGATCCACGATCGCGACAGCGGCCGTGCAACACCGGCCACGGTGAAGGTCAACGAGCCGGTGTTTCACCGCGGCGTCGCCATTTATCAGAGCAGCTTCGACGACGGAGGCTCCCGGGTAAAGCTGCAAGCCATTCCGATGAAGGGAGGCGCGCGCCCATTCGATGTGGAGGGCACCATCGGCGGCAGCACCACATTGAGCCGTGGAGACCGGAAGCTCACCCTCGAATTTGCGGGCCTTCGCGTCATCAATGTCGAAAACCTGGGCAGCCCGGAGGGGGGTAGCGGGACGGACGTTCGCAAGGTCGATTTGGCGAGCCGATTGCAGCAGCACCTGGGCTCGGGCGCCAAGAGCGATGCGAAGAAAATGTTGCGCAATGTCGGCCCCTCAGTCACCTATCGCCTGCGCGATCCCTCTGGACAGGGGCGCGAATTCAACAACTACATGCTGCCGATCGAACTTGACGGCCAACGCGTCTTTTTTGCCGGCATGCGGGAGGACGTGAACGAGCCCTTCCGCTACCTGCGCATCCCCGCCGACGAGAACGGC
>DASTGE010000115.1:0-2812 GCA_035719405.1 Burkholderiaceae bacterium | reverse complement strand
CTCAAGATGAGTCTTGCCGGGGCCTTGAGCCCCCTGAAGAGTCGTTCGAGACCAGGACGTTGATAGGCTGGGTGTGGAAGCGCAGTAATGCGTTAAGCTAACCAGTACTAATTGCTCGTGAGGCTTGACCCTATAACTTTGGCGATATGTCGTCAGAGCGCGGTTATGCCCGGTAGACGCAATCTGCTGATTTGATTCTATGAATTGGCTGACCTTGCCCTAAAGAAGCAAGGCGGCAACAAGTCAAGCCTGATGACCATAGCGAGGTGGTCCCACTCCTTCCCATCCCGAACAGGACAGTGAAACGCCTCTGCGCCGATGATAGTGCGGATTCCCGTGTGAAAGTAGGACATTGTCAGGCTAGTTATCTTCGAAGCCCCAGCCTAAGACCTTAGGCTGGGGCTTTTGTTTTTGCGTCTTGGCGATCAAGGCGGAATGGGGAGTAGCGGGTGTAGAGCCGTAATGAATGATCTGTCGGCCCCTTCTTCCATCACAGCCGGATTCGGCGGCAGCAGGGATCCACGGATCGTCGATTCAGCGATTCAGCAATCCGGCCGCATCGCGTCATCGCCAATTCAACCTAGAAACGGCAGTTGAACGCGCCCGATCGGGTGCGTAGCGTTCTCACCCAAGCGGGAACAGTGGTCGTGGGGGAAATTGCGTGAGTTCATGCGAGGTTGCCAGCGGCGGGAAGCGGTCAACTGCCGTTTCTAGGTTCAACGCAGCGGCCATCGCCCTTACGGCAGTTGCGCCGCGTGGGCAGGCCACCTGCAGTTTCCACCCCCGAGCGGGGCCGCTGTTGAGCGGCGTCAAGAGGCGTAACGCCGACGGGGCGGAACATTCAATAAATGGAGTCGCCTCAATCCCCTGACGGGACGATCTTCCGCGCCCGCGGCTTGACCAAGACGTATCGCAGCGGGGAGGTCGAAGTGCATGCACTGAGAGATGTCGATCTCGACATCAAGCGCGGCGAGTTCATCGTGTTGCTCGGACCGTCAGGCAGCGGCAAGTCCACACTGCTCAACATTCTCGGCGGCCTGGACGTGCCCACTTCGGGCGAGGTGGTCTTTGCCGACCACCGTCTGAGTGGCGCCAGCGATTCCCAGCTCACCACCTACCGGCGCGACCATGTGGGCTTCGTGTTCC
This sequence comes from Burkholderiaceae bacterium, assembly GCA_035719405.1. Lineage (GTDB taxonomy): Bacteria > Pseudomonadota > Gammaproteobacteria > Burkholderiales > Burkholderiaceae_C > CAMLIZ01. Next base: position 1,666 of record DASTGE010000115.1, on the reverse strand, counting down.
AGTTCTACAACCTGATTCCGAGCCTTACGGTCCGCGAGAATGTCGCGCTCGTCACCGACATCGTGCGCGAGCCGATGTCGGTGGACGAGGCCATCGACCTCGTGGGCCTCACGCCGAGACGCGACCATTTTCCGGCACAGCTTTCCGGCGGCGAACAGCAGCGCGTCGCAATTGCGCGGGCCATCGTCAAGCGGCCCGAGGTGCTGCTGTGCGACGAACCTACCGGCGCACTCGATTGCCAGACGGGCAAGCTCGTGTTGGAGGTGATCGCGCGCATTAACCGTGACATCGGCACGACCGCGATCGTGATCACGCACAACGCGGCTATCGCCGGAATGGCAGATCGCGTGATTCATCTCGGCGATGGGCGAATACAGCGCATCGAGGTGAATGCGCACAAGGTGAAGCCGGACGAATTGGTGTGGTGAGGCGCGGCGATGAAGGCCCTTACACGCAAACTGCTGCGCGACCTGCGCCTGATGTGGAGTCAGGCCCTGACCATCGCACTCGTCGTGGCCAGCGGCGTGGGCGGGTTGATCACCAGCCTGTCGGCCGTCGATTCGCTCGCCCTCGCGCGCGACCGCTTCTATGCGGAAGGCCAATTCGCTGACCTGTTCGCCGCGCTGAAGCGGGCGCCGGATTCGCTTGTCGAATCGCTGCGCGAAGTGCCCGGGGTGTCTGACGTGCAGACAACGATCGAGGCGATGGTGCGGGTGGAAATCGAGGGGGTGCCCGATCCCATTCTCGGACAGCTTGTCGGAATCGACCTGAAACACGAGCGGCGGATGAACCGGGTGACGGTGAGCGCAGGGCAGGCGCTCGAGCCGGGCGTGCCGTCGGACCTTGCGATCCCTGCTCTCGTGTCTGAAGGCTTTGCCCAGGCGCGGGCCCTGAAGTTCGGCGACACGCTCAAGGTATTGATGAACGGAAAGCGCCGAAGCCTTCGCATCGTGGGGACCGCACTGTCTCCGGAGTACGTGTTCGCGGGGCTGTGGGGCATGCCCGATATGCGTGGCTACGCCGTCTTCTGGGTTGATCGCGAGGCGCTCGCGGCCGCCTACGACATGCGAGGTGCGTTCAACCGCGTCGCGGTCAAGCTTGCGCCGGGTGCAGAGGAGCAGCCGGTAATCGACGGCCTGGAGCGGCGTCTCGCACGCTATGGCGGACGCGACGTGCACGGGCGCACCGGGCAGAGCTCGCACCAGATGCTCGACAACGAGATCAAGTCGCAGCGAGTGATCGGGACGGTGCTGCCGGCGATCTTTCTCGGCGTTGCGGCGTTCCTGCTCAATGTGGTGGTGTCACGGCTGGTTGGCACGCAGCGCGAGCAGATCGCGGCGCTGAAGGCGCTGGGTTATACGAACCTTGCGATCGGCGCGCATTACCTGAAGCTGGTGCTGCTGATCGTGCTCGTCGGCTTCGCGCTCGGCGTGTTGATTGGGGACCGGCTGGGCACCATGTTCACGCGGCTGTACGCGGAGTTCTATCACTTCCCAACCTTCGAGCATCGCATCGCGCCGGAGCTTCTGTTGATTAGCGCGCTCGTGACGGTGGCCACTTCGATGCTCGGCACCCTCAACGCCATTGTGGCTACCGTGCGGCTTGCCCCGGCGGAGGCGATGCGGCCACCCGCGCCGCCGCACTTCAGGCGCACGCTGCTCCAAAC
>DASTGE010000114.1:0-3651 GCA_035719405.1 Burkholderiaceae bacterium | reverse complement strand
AGCAGGGTCAGCGAGTCACGCACGAGCCCCTGGAGCGAGAACACGATCTGCGTCGCGGCGCCTTGCACCTGATAGGTGACGGCATTGATCAGCGAGCTGGCGGACTGGCTGGTGAACAGGCTCGGGTGGGCATCGAGGATTCGGTCGAACATTGAACTGCGAATCGCGATCACCCCGCGGTTGGCCGCCCACGACAGGCCGTAGTTGGCGATGAAGCCCGCAAGCCCGCGCAGCGCGGTGAGCCCGATGATCGCGGCGGGCACCATCCACACCGGGAAGCTGCTGTCCTTCCACCCCTTGTCCAGCACGATCCGAAGCAGCGCCGGCACCAGCGGCTCGGTCGACGCGGCGACCACCGATCCGATGATGGCAAGGACGAAGCCTGTTCGAGTACCGGAGAAGAACGGCGCGATGCGCGCGACCCGTTGGCGCAGCGGCAGCTCGGTGGGAGAAGTCATGGGCGGGCATTATCGCGACGGAGGAACCTCTTGCCGCGCTGCCTACAATGCCGGCCCATGCCGCCGACCCCGCCACCGCGCATCTCCGCCTACATCATCGCCTACAACGAAGAGGACAAGATCGGGCCGGCCATCAGGAGCGTGCAGTGGGCCGACGAGGTTGTCGTGGCGGATTCGCACAGCCGTGACCGTACGGCGCAGATCGCGGCCGAACTCGGCGCCCGCGTGGTGCAGATCGACTTCCGAGGCTTCGGCGCGTTGCGCAATGACGCCATTGCCGCCTGCACGCATCCGTGGATCTTCAGCCTCGATGCCGACGAGCGATGCACGCCCGAGACCGCGGAGGAGATTCGTCGCCTTGTGCAGGCCGACCAGCACGATGTGTTCTTCGTGCCGCGTCGCAACTTCTTTCTCGGGCGTGAGATCCGGCATTCCGGATGGACGCCCAATTACCGCCAGCCGCAGCTGTTCCGGCAGGGGATGATGAGCTATGAGGACAGCCAGGTCCACGAAGGCTACGTCGTGCACAGCAAGCGGCCGGTCGGCTATGTGACCCGGCCGATCTGGCAGTTGCCGTACAAGAACCTCGAGGAGATGCTGGCCAAGATGAATCGCTATTCATCGCTCGGCGCACTCAAGCCACGGCAGGCTGGTTCGACAATGGGTAAGGCGCTCACCCATGCGGTGTGGGCCTTCGTGAAGCACTACGTCTTCAAGCGCGGCGTGCTTGATGGCTGGGCCGGCTTCATCATCGCGATGGGTTACTTCGAGGTCACGTTCTATCGCTACGCGAAAGCCTGCGAGCTGGCGCATGCGGCCGAATGGACCCGCGATTGGCAGCGCATCACCGAGAGTTGATCGTGGGATCGTGCCTCGTCGTCTCCCCGAACTGGATCGGCGATGCGGTGATGGCGCAGCCGCTGCTGCAATTGCTCAGGCAGCGGGAGCCCCAGGCGCGGATCTGCGTGCTTGCGCCGCCCTGGGTCGCTCCGGTCTGGCGCGCGGTGGCCGAGGTCGACGAGGTGATCGAGGCCAGGCTCGCGCATGGCAAGCTCCAATTGCGCGAGCGCCATGTGCTGGCACGGCAGCTTCGCGACCGGCGATTCGACACGGCGTACGTGCTGCCCAATTCGCTGAAATCGGCGCTCGTACCGTGGATGGCCGGCATTCCGCGACGTATCGGATATCGGGGCGAGATGCGTTACGGCTTGATCAACGTCGTGCACCATGACGACAAGCACGCCCGTCGGCCGATGCTGCCCTTCTACGCCGCATTGGCCCATCCACCTGCGCGCGAGGTGCCGGCCGTGCCGCTGCCGCGTCCGCGACTGCACGTCGATACCGCGCGCATTGCAGAGGCCAGCCAAAGGCTCGGGATCTCCGCCGAACGGCCGTGGGTCGTGTTCGCTCCGGGCGCGGAGTTCGGCCCGGCCAAGCGGTGGCCTGCGGAGTATTTCGCCGGGCTTGCCCTACGCGTCATCGCAACCGACCCCACGCTGCAGGTGCTGCTGCTCGGATCGCCGAAGGATCGCGAGGTGGCCGAGGTCATCGCGACGCAAGTGCCCGGCGTGCGCAACTTCGCCGGGCAAACGGCGCTGGATGACGCCATCCTGCTCATCGCCGGGGCGAAGGCCATGGCGACCAACGATTCCGGGCTGATGCACATTGCAGCGGGCTTCGACCGGCCACAGGTGGCGTTGTATGGTCCCACCGATCCGCGCCACACCCCGCCGTCATCACCGGCCGCGAAGGTGCTGTGGCTTCACATCGAATGCTCGCCCTGCCAGCAGCGGGTGTGTCCGCTGGGGCATCACCGTTGCATGCGGGAGTTGAGCGTGGAGATGGCGTGGGGTTCGATGCGGGACATGCTGCGCGCGCCTGAGCTTCAGGTTGGAGATTGAAGCCGGGGGGCGGAAAAGCACGTCCTCTTCCTTGCCGCGATTGGAAAGTCCCGCCTACGGCGTGACCCCGGATGCTTCGCTTCGGGATCTGCGGGCGGTTCAACGCGGCACCACCTCGACGATCGAGAGATTCCAGCGGTCCGTCGTGGGCGCGGTGTCGTTGATGGTCACGACACTGCCCGCGGTTGCCACCGGATCGCTCAGTCGTTGCACCCAGTAGGTGTCGCCAAGCGTGGTTTCCAGCCACTGGTGGACCATTGTCTGTCCGGGACCCAAGGCGCGCGCGGTGGCGCTGTCGTAGTCGTTGCCGACGCCGAATACCCATGAGCCCGCAGTTGTGGTCGTGAGCTGTGCGCTGGGCGCGCCCGAACTTGCCGAAGCGCCCGAAATCGCTCCGATCCCGGCGGCACCGCTCAGGACGGTCACCGTCAGCGATTGCCGGTAGCCAGACTGCGACAGAACTGACTGCAACGAGGCGTTCGTCAGCGGTGTGGCGGCCGTGGCGGCCCAGATTTCGGAATCGCCTGACTGTGTGTTGGTACGGCGTACAAGCGTCCAGGTGAGCCCCCCGCCGCTGACAGTGGCCGTCTGCGGCAGATTGCCCGGGCCGTCTGCGCTGACGAAGGCCAGCAGCAGATCGTTGGGCGCGTCCGTCCCGAGGCCGGAGAGGGTGGCCGTGCCCAGCATATCGACAGAAAGCGAACGTTCCAGCCTGATCCCCGCGCTGCCTTGCATGACGGTGGCCGAGGCTTCATTGGATGGCGGCCCGGTGTTGCCGGCCGCATCGTTAGCGGTGACCCGGTAGTAGTAGGTGCCCGTCGCAAGGCCGGTATCGTCGAATGTGGTGGATGTGGATTGCCCGATGAGGTTTTGAGGAGCGAGGGCAAAACCCGACAGTGCCGAACGATGCACGCTGTAGAAAACAACTCCCACGTTGTCTGTTGCCGCGCCCCAGGTAAGGCTGACACTTCCCGTGCCGGCCGCGGCAGAGAGAACTCCCGGTGCGGAGGGCGGCGTCGTGTCTTGTGCCCCAGCCACGATGCGCAGCCAGGTTGCTACGGAGGGTATGCCATTTCCGTCGACGATGAAGAGCATGTAGTAGCCCGGCGGTGCCAGATTGCCGCTGGCGGGCGCCTGTACCTGGAGCGCGCCATTGACCACTGAAAACGCGAGCGGCACGTAACGCGCGTTCTCGTCAAAGGCGTGGGTCACCGCGCCAGGCGCGAGCAAAGCGACCGAAGCAATGCGGCTTGCATCAGGCGTGCTGACTGAGAATTGCTGGCCGTACCCCA
>DASTGE010000113.1:0-25059 GCA_035719405.1 Burkholderiaceae bacterium | reverse complement strand
AGCTGCTCAAATGGGGCATGGCTTGGCATAGCCCATTCAATGCCAGGGCAGCATCAATTTCGTCAGCGATGTTGTTGATCTCTTCAAAAATGCGATAACGCTGCGTATCGTCCAGATGCTTCATCGCCCTGGCGAGCCCCGAGAGGGCCCTGGCCCGGGCATACGCGTCTTCGATTCTGACGGTGCTTTCAACCAGGAGGGCCCGTTGTGTCGTATTCAAGTGGGCCATGTGCTCCGCTGCGATTGCGTTAATTGCGGTGGCTCTGCCATCCTCGTTGCGTATGCCAATCGCCGTTTCCATGATTCTCTCTCGCTCGAGAGGGTTGAAAGATGGCATTCCGCTTGCAAGAGAACTCATTACACCTGCTTTGCATGAATCATCGGTGATGCTCATGGCTGCTGCAATAAGGCTTCTGCGCTCCGTCTCGTCCAGATGCCTTGTTTCTGCCCCAAGTGACTCAGGCGTCCAGGTCTCGAGGCTCTCAATTGAGGCCTTCACCAACCGGCTTCGCTGCGCCGTATCAAGGTGGACCACCTGTGTCGACAACGCCCTTATTCCCCTCTGTGCGCCATGTCGGTCTGTTAGTGCACCATTGACGAGGCGCTCACGTTGACGCGGCGATAGAAGCGTCAGCATCCGGGCAAGCGCATCCACATTCTCGAAGATCTCGTCGTCGGGCAGGTCAGACATGATCTTGTTTGCCAGTCCAACCCGGCGGCGAAGCTCAGGATGGCCGAGGTGTGTGTCCGTACTGATCGCGTCTCGAAGTGCGCTGCACGTGCACATGAGGGATTGGAGGGCGTACTTGTCCGGGGTCAAGGCCCGTGAGATCTTGCGTTGGAGATCTCGAGGTAAGCCGTCCAGGCTGGCGGGGGTGACGGTTAATCCAGCAGCCCTGTCGGTTCCGATGGGCGCCACAGAGAGATGTGTCCGAGTGGCGGAGGAGGACACCTTTTCGGATGGAAACGGCAGCGCCGAACGCGCTGCCGCCCGTGCGCTGAATCGCTGGATCCGGCCACGCGGGGCTGGACCTGGATTCTCGACTCCCGTCGGCTCGGGGCTGTCTGGACGCTTCGCTTGCGTAACGTCATCGCCCTGAGGGGAAAGAAGCGCTTGTGCGGGCGAACCGGCGCTCATGCTGGCTATTCGCTTCATTGTTTGCGGGCTTATGTGGTGAGTTGGAAAATAGGTTCCACCACTTTGGCATATCGGTTATCGATCCGCTGAGAGGTCGCGAAGGTAGGCGCCTGATTACGAAAAGGAAAAAGACGGCGACGAGTTGATCAGTGGCGCGTTTCGCAGGCAGCCTCGGGACAATATCGACTACCTTGCCTCGTGTGAACATTCAGGCCGCATGTCTTTCGGCCGCTTCGTTCGCCTCTTTCCAGGCCTTGTGTATTTGCGCAATCTCCAGGCTGATGCCCGAGTAGCGCGAAAGGGTCAAAACGCGATCGCATGCCTGGAATTGCTCCCAGGGGAGGTCGAAGGCTTCGAAGATCGCTTCGTGCATCTGCTGCAGCATGTCCTCGGCAATGCCGTGGGAATGCACTTGGCCGTCGGGCTCGCGTGTGCTGTAGCGGCCCGCGTGGAGAATGCTGTCGCCCGACCGGGAGAACTTGATCCACAGGTCCGCCCAGAGCATGGGTTCGCCGCCCGTGCCATGCACGCTCAAGGTGCGTTCCTGGTAGTTCCAGTCCGGGTGAATCTCGCGCTGAGCAGGCTTGCGCTCATAGTCCATGCGGGCGATGGCGACGATGCCTTGCCGCACCTGCGGCGCCTCGTACTTCAAGGTGACGGCCCACGGCTCGCTGTCGATGCGCTCACGTCGGCTGGCGGCCAGCAAGCCGGCGCAGTCGAGGATCTGCAGCAGGTGCGGAAGATCACAAAGCGGGGCGGGCGCGATGTCGTGCCCGTTTTCTTTGCTGAACTCGATCAGAACGCGGTCGAGGTCCGGTCGCTCTTGTTCCGTTGCACCGGTCAGCCGGCGCAGGTCGCGCGCGATGATGCGTGGCAAACTGGAATAGAACCATTGCGAGGCGACTGCTGCCTTGACCTCGTGTCGTCGAGCCAGTTCGATCAACTCCATGAGGCCTTCCTCAGTGTCGACCACCGGCTTGGGCAGGATGAGGTTCTTGACGCCGACCCGGATGTACTGCCTGGCGGCTTGCAGCACTTTGTCGGGTGCCAGGGCCAATTCCACCACGACCCGGGATCTCCTGGACGGATCCAGTCTCGAGAAATAGCGCCTGTTCCAGGTCTCGATCGAATCGAGCAATTGCGTGTGTGGGCGCAGGATTCCGAGTACCGACCGGCCAAAAGTGTCGGGGGAGACTTGCGGATCGACGACTGCGTGAATGTCCCAGCGATACCCGGCCTGTGCGTACTTCGGACCGATATAGTTACCATATCGTCCGTAGCCGGCCAGTGTCACGGCATAGCGGCGGTGGACGGGGAGAGGCCGGCTTGTGAGCATGACAGGGATTTCGGGTTCGTAGGTCATGACTTCTCGATCTATTGAAGACGCACGCTTACTTGGTTGGCATCAGGCGCATGCCCAGAACGTGCAAGGAATCGAGGGATGTTGTGGCGAAATCGCTATTGAATCCAGATTGAAGGTGCTGTTGACGAAGCTTTTTGAAAGCCCGTTGCGCATTGAGTGTCGAATCGTGTTTCGCCCGATATGAATGCCTCCGCGCGGATTGCTCAGAAAGGAACCGGCGGCACTCAGTGCTGCGAGTACCGGCGATCAGCGGTTGATGTTCAACTCCTGATTGTTGTTGAGGCTCGCAGACCGGAGTGGGTTATTGGCACTGAAACGAGTGTAGGAGAGCCGTGCGGGGTCTTGCGTCCCATGAGTTGGGGATACCAAGGGTTGGCTGCTGATGCTCCGGCAGTCGTCAATGCACCGCACTGGGTGGGGCGAGGTCAATGCCGGCGCCGGCAGTCATGGCGTTGGCCGGCAGTGATGCGCCCCATATTGCGTTTATCGGGGGATGGTTTGAAAGTGATCGTGAGATGCGCTAGCGGGCGTTTGGTGCGTCAGAGGACTGATCGCGACCGGAACTTCTGAGCAGCGCGGGACCTCGTCCAGCGCAGCAAGATAACTTCTTTGCCACCAGCCAAAATCCTCTGTCTGCACATTGCTCATGAGATGCGCATGGCGTTCCTGCCGCTCTTGAAGCGGCATGTCGAGTGCGCTCTCATAGGCAGCCACGATCTCGTCCCTGTTTTGCACATTGACCAGAAGCGATGCTTGCATCTGCGCCGCGGCCCCCGCCGCCGTCGAGAGGACCAGCACGCCCGGGTCCTCCGGCGATTGTGCGGCAACATATTCCTTGGCTACCAGATTCATTCCGTCGGCGATCGGCGTGACGACACCGACCCGGCTCAGGCGGAATGCTTCCGGCAGCGCCGCGCGCTCCACCGGTTCGTTGATGTAAATCACCGGTTTCCAGGTCTCGGTTTCGAACTCGCGGTTGATCTCATCAACAAGGTGTTTTGTCTTCAGCGATAACTCGACGTATGCCGCCACCTTGGGTCTCGAAGGGGCAGACACCTGGACGAAGGTGACCCTGCCGTGCATCTCCAGATGGTCCCGCAAGAACTGCCGGAGCGCCGCGAGGCGTTCCGGTACGCCCTTGCTGTAGTCCAACCGATCGACGCCGACCATCAGAATCCGTTGCCTGCCTGCCTCCTCGCGCATCAGATTCAGGAACGCTTCTGAACGTTCCGATGGAACGAGTGCCCTGAAGCTCGCGACATCGATCCCGATGGGAAAATGCGTCGCGCTCGATGCTTTGCCGAAACCTGCGATGAGTGTTCCCTCGCCGGTTTGGCCGATACCTTCATCTTCTTCTTCAATGTACCGGTGAAGATTTTTCACATTGCGGGCGGTCTGCATTCCGATGAGGTCATAGGAAAATAAGGACTCCATCAGCTGACGATGCCGAGGAATGGTTCTTACGACATCGGGCGGGGGGAGAGGAATATGGTTGAAGAATCCGATTCTCTGACTGCAGCCGAGTGCGCGAAGCTCCTTTGCCAATGGAATGAGATGATAGTCATGAATCCACAGCATGTCGTCGTCCTGCAAGTGCCGGACCAGTTCGGCAGCAAGCAGCTTGTTGACGTGCTCGTAGGCCGGAAAGTACTCGGGGTTCGCAAGATCCGCGAATTGGATCTCTTCGTGAAAGACAGGCCAAAGCACCGAGTTCGAGAAACCGGTGTAATAGTGTTTCCGCTCCTTTTCGGTGAAGTCGACCTTGACGAGCGTGGTGCGACCGAAGGGCGCGGTCGTGATCTTCCTCGACCCTTCCGGAACTTCTTCACCGCTCCATCCCAGCCACAGCCCTTCGCGGCCGTGCATCATGTCACCCAATGCGACTGCAAGACCGCCGGCCTTCGGGTTGTGGGGGTCCAGCATGCGGTTGGAGGCGACGACAAGTCGCTTGCATGATTCCGTCGTCCGCGGGACGAGCGCTGCGCTGCCGCTGCCTTGGTCGGCAATCCCGGCTCGCGGTAGCGGCTGCAATCCTGATTCCTCGGCGGTTTCCAGGCTCTGGCGACGAGACGAAACCGGGTTCAGCAGAGTTCCTTCGTCTTCCCGGGATTCGCCCGGGGTGCGCCTGCTCCCTGAATGTTCAGCAGGAGCAGTGCCAGATTCATGCGCCGGCGAAACAGCTGGCGGCAAATTGTGGCGGCTTCCACCGCATGGGGATGTGCATCCACCCATTTCAATCCCTCGCATTCCTGAAGTTCGGCGCGGGAGAGATTCCAATCTCCCCCACGTTGGCTAAATGAAGTTATCCATAGACTGATCGGCAGACCAGGAGGTCTTCCGATGCCGGGGCATTGTGAATCTAAACGACGCCTACGAGGAGTGGGACGCGAAGAAATGCGATCGAACGAGAAGCTTCAGGTGGCAAGGCAGAGAAAACCCCTCGGCCGAAGCGTCACGACCGCGTTCAATACTTCAAAGGTGGAAAAAGTTCAGTGGCAGAGGCAGTTTTGTCGATCAGTATTGGCAAATCACTCACGGGTTGACAGTCATGCGTGCATTGCGAAAGTCGACTCCGCCAAATGGCGTGAATAACACGCCCTGCACCTGTCGATTCACGCCAGCCGGGTCCACGGGATGCGCAATCGGGATCACGCCCGCCTGGCGAAAGATCATCTCTTGAGCCTGCCGGTACAGCTGTGCGCGGCGAGCGGTGTCGCTGGTGCTGCGTGCCGTGGTCAGAAGTGTGTCGAGCGGAACATGACACCAACGCGCCTTGTTTCCTCCGCCTGCAACGGCCGCGCAGCTGAGGTTGGGAGTGAAGAAATTGTCGGGATCCCCGTTGTCGCTGTACCAGTTGAGCAGGGCGAGGTCATGCTCTCCCTGGCCGGTGCGCTTGTACAGCTCGGCCAGGTCCATCGCGCGCACGCTCACCTTGACCCCGATTCGCGCCCAGTCCGCCTGCAGAAGCGCCACGGCACGCTGCAGGTCCGCATTGCGCGCGACGGTCCACAGTTGCAGCTCACGGCCGTCGTAGCCGCTGGCCTTCACCAGTTGCATGGCGCGCTCCGGATCGTATTGCCAACGAAGGGATGCATCATGGCTCCAGATGCCTGGAGGAAGGAAGCTTCCGGCCGCCTCGCCGTTGCCGTTGTAGACCGATTGCACATAGCCGCTGCGGTCGACCGCGATCGACAGCGCCTCGCGCAGGCGCGCGTCACTCAGAAAGGGACGCTGCGTGTTGGGCGCCACGTACACGGTCGCCAGCGGAAGGGTGAGGACCGTCGCTACCGCAGGGTCGCCTCGCAGTTCTCCGGCCTTGCCGGGTCCGACGAAGGCCACGCTGCACTCGTGCGCTTTCAGCCGCTGCACGCGCACGGCAGGATCTGGCGTCACTGCAAATATCAATGTGTCCAGCGCCGGCGCTCCACGCCAATGGGCCTTGTGGGAGACATAGCGGATGACGGAATCCTTCTGATAACTCTTCAACGCAAAGGGCCCGGTGCCTACGGGCTGCGTGTTGAGTTGATCGAGATGGCCCACGCGGAGCAGCTGTTCGCCGTATTCGGCGGATGTGATCGATGCCAGCGCCGACAATGCGAGGTTGGCGACGAAGGCTGCTTCCGGACGAGCCAACTCGATGCGCACCGTCATCGCATTCACCTTCGTGATCGAGCGCACAAGCCCGTTCATTCCCATTCCCGCCCAGTAGGGGTAGCCGTTGCGGGCCGCTCCATGCGCGGGGTGCTGCGGATCGTGAATACGAAGGAGCGACCACAACACGTCGTCGGCGTTCATCGGGCGCGTCGGCTTGAACCAGGGGGTGCTGTGAAACTGCACGCCTGCACGCAGATGAAATGTGTAGGTTCGGCCGTCCGGGCTTACCTCCCAGCGCTCGGCCAAGGCCGGAACCACCTCGGTGCTGCCCGGCTTGAATGCGGTGAGCTTGTCGAAGATGGGGGTGCCTGCCGCGTCCTCGGTGGCCAGGGTTTCGTACTCCACCACGTCGAATCCCTCCGGATTGGCGCTGGTGCAGTAAACCAGGCTGCCGGCGGCCTGTGCATGCCCGGCGATCAACGCGCCGCTGCAGGACACAAGCAGGGCCAAGGCAGCGCGCATGGCAAGCGAACTCATCGCAAAGCGTCCTTCCCAAGGCGTGGGCGAGGCCCAATGGTAGCGGCCGACGCGCCTGTGATTGAATGCGTATCGATCTTGGCTGCAGATCGACATCCACGACCCGCACGCGTGGACATACGTCATTGGGCGGCCACGGAATTACCTGTGTGAACAGGTTGCGTTTGCGATGGGAACGCCAATCTGAACTTCACTGTACATAAGTGCTTTCACTTATGCTTTGCGCGCCCAATTGAAGCACATAGGGAAGTAGCAGTGTTCACCGCGATCAGCCTTGCCATCCTCGCCGCCTTGCTCAGCCTTCGAGCTTTCCATGAAAGCAATGTCGAAAGCGTGCTATCCGGCTTGCCGTCCGAAGACCAGTTGCGGCTGCGTCGGGCGATGTCTTCTTTCAAATGAGAAGGATGTGGCGCGCGGGCCCGACGTTCTGTTCCGGCGCGGAGATAGGGCGCATGCCTTGTTGTCTTGAATAACAGGCGATATTGTGAATGCCCGTGGCCATGACGGGATGAATGCCTAAACTAACTAAGGCTTGAAGTTGATGATGATTGGGCTTGGCACCCGGCCGTCGACATCGCGAGGCATCATTCGCGTGCGGTCGAGGGCGCGAAGCACGGCCTCGTCCCATTCGGCATTGCCGCTGCTCTTGACCAGGCGCCGGCTCACGATGGTGCCGTCCGGCGACGAGACCACCTGAACGTCGGCGTTGACGCTGCCGCTGATGGATTCGGTGAAGACGATGTTGGGACGAACAGCTGCAATCACCTTCCCGGCATAGCTCGCCGATGGCCCGGCATCACGAGCGGCCGCACCGGTTGCCGACGGACCCCCCGTCGCCCCGATTTGTACGCGCATGCGTTGCAAGTTGTCTTCGCGCAGCTTTGCCAGACGCTGCTCTTCCTCACGCTGCCTGCGCTCGGCCTTTTCCTTTTCCGCCTTGGCTCGCGCGGCTTCGGCCCGCTCTCGTTCGAGCCTTTCCTTGGCGGCCTGCTCGCGCTCGGCCTTTTCCCTGGCGGCCTTTTCCTTTGCCGCTTTCTCCTTCGCGGCCTGTTCTCTCTCATGCTGCGCCTGTTCTCTCTCGCGCTGCGCCTGTTCCTCGCGGCGCTTCTTCTCGCGTTCCTTTTCAATGGCGATCTGGGCGTCGCGGTCCGCCTGCTTTGTCGATGGTTCCGCGGGTGCCGCACGGGGAGCAGGCTTTGGCACGGGTGCCGGTGCGGGAGGAGGAGCAGGTGCGGGTTTCGGTGCGGGAGGAGGCGGCGGCTGTACCGCCGCCGGGGCGGCCGCTTGCGGCACGGCGGCCCACAACTCCGCGCTCATCCCTTCAGGCTGGCTCGCGTGCCATCGCACCCCGAGGGCGATTGCGAGCAGCAGCCCCAAATGGACGATGATCGCCAGCAGTGCTCCCGCACGCATGCCACCGGGCTGCTGTGGAAGGAGGATTTCGTCGCGGGGAAGCGTGCTGGCCGTCATCTTCCTTCACCCGCCGGCCTGCTTGACCGACAAGCCGACGCGCTTGACGTCGTTCTTCTGCAGCGTGTCCATCACCTTGACCACGCTTTCATAACGCACGTTGCGGTCGGCCGAGATGACCACCGCCACATTCTCGTTGCCGCCCTGTGCGGCCTTGACGCGAGAGGCCAGTTGCGCCAGCGTGAGCGCGCTCGCCTCGGTCTGTCCGTCACGCCGGAGCTTGAGCTTTTCGTCGGGGCCGATCACGATCTCGATCACGCTGTCGGGCCGGGCCTTGGCTTTGCCGACGCTGGGCAGGTCGACCACGCCGGTGGTGATCAGCGGCGCGGTGACCATGAAGATGATCAGCAGCACGAGCATGACGTCGATGAACGGCACCATGTTGATCTCGTTCATCGAGCGCCGGCGCCGGTGGCCGGCACGATGGGCGACTGCCGGCATTGCTTACCTCGTTCCCGTCGCAGCGGCGACGGGCGCGACCGCCGTGTTGCGCTGAAGGATGTTCGAGAACTCCTCGATGAAGGTCTCGAGCTGGATCGCGATGCGGTCGATGTCACGCGCGAAGCGGTTGTAGGCGATGACGGCCGGGATGGCCGCGAACAGACCGATCGCCGTGGCGACCAGCGCTTCCGCAATGCCAGGCGCGACGGTGGCGAGCGTCACCTGTTGCAGGTTGGACAGGCCGACGAAGGCGTGCATGATCCCCCACACGGTGCCGAACAGGCCGATGTACGGGCTGACCGAGCCGACCGAGGCGAGGAAGCTCAAGTGGGACTCGATGACGTCCAGCTCGCGCTGGAAGCTGGCACGCATCGCGCGGCGGGCACCGTCGAGCTGCGCCGCGGCATCCAGCCGCCTCTCGCGCAGCTTCAGGAACTCGCGCATCCCGGTGGAGAAGATGCGCTCCATCGGCGCCGTTTCGGCCTTGTTCTGCGCACTGGCGTGAAGGTCCGCGAGGTTGCGGCCCGACCAGAAGTCGCGCTCGAAGTCGTCGTTGAACGCGCGCACGCGCTTCAGTCCGAAGAGCTTGCCGAAGATCACCGTCCAGCTCACGAGCGAGGTGAGCAGCAGGCCGGCCATGACCACCTGCACGACGAAGCTGGCGTGCATCACCAACGAAAAGATCGAGAAGTCCTGGTTCATGCAATTCGTTCGAGAATCGGCTTCGGTATGCGCCTCGGCCTCAAGGTTCCTGCGTCGACACACCCGATGCGAACCGCGCCTTCAGCCAGCAGGTGCCCGTTGCACCATGCCTGCTGCACGATGGTCATCGAAGCCCGGCCGGACTCCGCGACGCTGACGGTCAGGTCGAGTTCGTCGTCGAGACGCGCCGGGTGGAGATAGGTGATCGCGCTGTGCACGACGACAAACATGAGCCCTGTCTCGTCCCTCAGCCGCCGCTGCCCGAAGCCCAGCGAGCGCAGCCACTCGGTCCGGGCGCGCTCGAAGAACTTGAGATAGTTGGCATAGAACACCACGCCTCCGGCGTCGGTGTCTTCCCAGTACACGCGAAGCTGGTGGCGGTGCTGGATCGGCAGGGAAACAGGGCAGGGCTCATTCATCGGCGAAAGGCCGATTATGCGGGAGCGCGTGCGGCCGCCTGCCGGCCGGTCTCGTCAAGGCCTGAACAGGAAGTCAGGCCTTCAGAAGTGGCCCGTCAAACTCTGCGGCGTGCTCAGGAGCCCGCATTGGGGGCAACGCGCCTGAACACCGGCCCCCAGACAGGGTGGCCGGCCTCGGAACGGGACAGCGCGAAGGTCGGGCTGGCCTGACGGGCCGCCTTGAACGCGTCCTCGCACTCCGACGTCCGGTTCGAGGTGCAGTAGATGAAGGCCAGAAGCTTGTACGCAGTCGCGCGGTCGCGTGGGCTGGAGAGGCCCGTGGCGAGGGCTTTCTTGAGCGAGGCTTCGGCGTCAAGGTACTGACCGTCGTCGTAGGCGCGGATGCCGGTGAACAGGGAGGCCTCGGCGGGGCGGTCAATCACCTCCGACAGCCCGGAAGCTGCTGGGGGCTTTGAGGCGCAGGCGCAGAGCAGCGCTGTGAGCGCCGTGGCGAGGACAAGGCGGTGAACGGTCATGATCCGAAGCGATATCTGAGAGTGACAGGCTCGTCGGCGGTGATCCGCACTGTCTTCATGAAGGGCGGGTTGTCGTTGTTGCGCAAAACGATGGTGTGGTCGCCTTCGGGCAGCATCAGCCGGCTCAAGGGCGGGGAGATGCCGGCCTTGACGCCGTCGATCTCGACTTCACCCCAAGGGCTGACCGCGATCAGGAGCTGCCCACTGGCCGGGGCAGCGGCGGCGGGAGCGGGCTTTGGTATGGCAGCGACGTTGGTCTCGCGCTCTTTCGTCTCGCGGATACGGCGCTCCTTCGCCTCCCTGGCACTCGGGGCTTTCGCCGCGTTTCGCGACAGTGCCGAAGCCGCCGCAGGCGCGGGGTGAGCCGTCGGAGCCGTCGCACCCGTTGCGGACGAAGTTGCGGTGGCAGGGGTCGCCTGGGCCGTCGTGGCGAGGGCCGGGGATGACGAACGCGGGGCAGCTGCTGTCGTCGCCGCGGCGGGCTGCGGGGCGGAAGCTCCGGCGGGCATTGCGGGAGCGGTACTGGTCGCGGAAGGGCTTGCAGATACCCGCTCCTCCTGCGATCTCCCAGGAGTGACGGAGGAGGCCGCGTCGCCGGACATGGAGGCGGCTGTGCCGGGCGTGCCGATGCCGGTCGTCTTTGCAAGCGCCGCGCCCTGCAGACCCGACGGGCCCTCGAATTGCCACCACGACCACATGGCCGCAAGCGCGAGGAGACCGCCGGCGACGACACCTGCAATCGCCAGACGAGGCCGTTGCCGCTTCGGTGCGTTTTGCGCCTTCTGCGTCGGCTCCTTCGCGGATTGATCGGCGAGCGCGAGGCGCAAGGCGTCGGCCAGCTGCCGCGCGGACTCGAAGCGCTTTGCGGGGTCCTTCGCGAGCGCGAGCGTCGCGATCATACTCAACGTCTTCGGGATCTTCGGATCCAGTTCATGAGGGGGCGCCGGCTGCTGGTTCAGCACCGCGTCCACCACGTCCTCCAGCGTGTCGCCGTTGAACGGGCGGCGCCCGGTGAGCAGCTCATACAGGACCGCGCCGAGGGAGAACACGTCGGTCCGTCCGTCGACGGCGGCACGGTGCAGCTGCTCCGGCGCCATGTAGTAGGGAGAGCCAGCGGCCAGCGCCGCGCGCTCCGCACCCTCAGTCGCATGCGGCACGCGGGCGATACCGAAGTCGAGCACCTTGGGCGTGGTCCGCCCGATCATGAGGATGTTGCTCGGCTTGATGTCGCAATGCACGACTCCATTGGCGTGGGCATAGGCGAGCGCCTCGGCCACACGCCGGATGATCGTAGCCGCCTGGGTGGGCGTCGGCTGCCATCCGCCGTCGAGCAGCTGCCGCAGATCCGAACCCTTCAGGTGTTCCATTGCGATGTAGAACCCCTGTTCGCCGGCGCCTGCGTCGTGGACGGTGACGATGTAGGGGTGGCTCAGCCTGGCAACGGCGCGCGCCTCGCGCAGGAAGGCGTCGACGACCGAGTCCCGGTGTTCAGGCGCGAATTGGAAGTTCAGCGTCTTGAGCGCAATGGCACGACCGAGGAGACCGTCATGCGCCGCATAGACAACGCCGAGGCCACCTTCGCCGATCCGGTACTTCAGCGCATAGCGGCCGATGTGTCCGATGGTCGGTTGCTGATCCAGAGGAGCATCATTCTTCGGCGGCGAATCGCTGATGAAGATGTCGTTTTCTTGCAGAACGGAGGGTGCCACGGCGTCGACCATGGTATCGGCGAAGACGGTGTCCTCGCTCTCCTGCTGCGATGGCTTATTGCGGGGCGTTCGCTTCACGGCCGGCAGCATACGTGCGGCCGTGCGCATTGCGAGCGGCAATACTGCCCGACCTGGTTCACCACTTCGCCGTCCATTGCAGGGGGACAGCGATGCGGTGACAAATCTCACGCCCGCGGAGTCAGCACATCACGCAGCCGCTGCACCGCGGTTATCAGCTGTTCCATTGAGCTTGCGAACGACAGCCTGAGATGGCGCTCGCCCCATAGCGGCCCGAAGTCGCGTCCGGGCGTGAGGGCCAGGTGCGCTCGTCGCATCATGTCGAAGCAGAAGTCCCAGCTGCTGGCGGCGAAAGCTCCGCAATCGGCCCAGGCATAGAAGGCGCCATCGGGCATCACCGGCACATGGAGTCCCATGTCGTTCAGCGCCGGGACGATGAAATCACGCCGGCGCCGGAATTCGTCGCGCCGTCGCTCGTATTCGGCGATCGCCTCGGCCTCGAAGCAGGCGAGCGCCGCATGCTGCGCAATGCTCGAGGCACAGATGTAAAGGTTCTGCGCCAGCTTTTCCACTGGCGCGACGAGCGCTTCGGGCAACACCAGCCATCCCAACCGCCAGCCTGTCATGCTGAAGTATTTCGAGAAGCTGTTGATGGCAACCACGTCGTCGCCCAAGGCGAGGGCGCTGTGGCCGAAGCTGTCGTCGTAGCTGAGGCCGAGATAGATCTCGTCGACCAGCGTCACGCCCCCGCGCTCGCGCACGCATTCGACGATGCCTCGCATCTCCCCTGGTGCGATCGAGGTGCCGGTCGGATTGGACGGGGAGGCGAGCAGCACCCCACGCGTGGCAGGTGCCCACGCCTGCTCGACCTCTTCTGCACTGAGCTGGAAGCGGGATGCCGCACTGGTCGGCAGCAGCACGGCGCGTGCTCCCGCAGACGCAACGAAGTGCCGGTTGCACGGATAGCTCGGATCAGGCATCAGCACCTCGTCGCCCGGCTCGAACAACGCGAGCGTCACCAGCTGCAGCGCGGCCGATGCGCCGGCAGTGACGACGATGCGCCTTGCGGGGATGTCGAGCTCGAAGCGGGTAGCGTACCAGCGGCTGATCGCCTCTCGCAGCGCCGGCATGCCGCTGGCCTCGGTGTACTGAGTCCGCCCTGCGCGCATGCAGGCGTCGGCGGCGGCCTGCACGAGGGGCGGGGCGGTGAAGTCAGGTTCGCCGATGTTGAGGAAGATCATCGGCGTGCCGCCGCGAGCCGGATCGCACTCGGGCGACGCGGATATCTCCATCGCCGTCTTGGCGCACTCCATCACGTAGAAGGGTTCGATGACGCGCAAGCGTTCGGCGAGCTTCATGACAAAGGCTGCGCCTGATTCACGTTCATGGAAGGACTCTTTTTCGTCGAACCGCAGGGCGGGGCACTGTGATCAGCGACGTGCGGCCCGGGCGGCCTCGACCTCGCGCGGCCGCAGGTCGGCGGCAGCCTTGTCGAGCACGCCGTTGACGTACTTGTGGCCGTCGGTGCCGCCGAAGCTCTTGGCCAGCTCGACCGCCTCGTTGATTGCGACCTTGTACGGCACGTCCATGCAATGCTTGAGTTCGTAGGTGCCGATCATCAGCACGCCGTGCTCGACCGGGGACAGCTCGCTCGTCTTGCGGTCGACATGGCGCGCAAGCACGCTGTCGAGATCCGAGGCCTCTGCGATGCAGCCGTGCAGCAGGGCATCGAAATGGCCACGGTCGGCCTTGTCGAATCCTTCCTGCTCGTGCATGTGCGCTTCGATGGTGCCGGCATCCGAACCCGCGATGAGCCATTCGTACAGGCCCTGAAGGGCGATTTCGCGGGCGCGACGGCGCGCGGACTTTGGCGCAGCGGGGCGTTTGCCCGTCACAGGCGGCTTGCCCACGGTCTTTTTCAAAGGATCAGCGGTCACGACAATTCGTCCAGCAGGTTGGCCATCTCGACCGCCACGCGCGCAGCGTCACGGCCTTTTTCTTCGAGGCGCGCCAAGGCTTGCGCCTCGGTGTCGACGGTCAGGATGGCATTGGCAATGCCGATCTGGTGGTCGAGCGCGACTCGCGTGATACCCGCGGCGCTTTCGTTGGACACCAGTTCGAAGTGGTAGGTCTCGCCGCGGATCACCACGCCGATGGCCACCAGTGCATTGAAATCCTCGCTGTCGGCCATGACCTTCAGCGCGACGGGCACCTCGAGTGCGCCGGGCACCGTGACGTGCGTGATGTGGCGCTCGGGGACGCCCAGTACCGCAAGCTCGGCGCGGCAGATGTCGGTGAGCTTGTCGGTCAGTGCCTGGTTGAAGCGGGCCTGCACGATTCCCACCCGCAGTCCGTTGCCGTTCAGGCGCGCAGCCTGGCCCTTGTCAGCGCCTTGCATCGATAAGCTCCTTGGCGTCGAGCGGGGTGAGGAAGCCCGTCACCTCGAGTCCGTAGCCCGTCATGCTCGGCATGCGGCGCGGGCTGCCGAGCAGCTTCATGCGCCTGACGCCGAGTTCCTTCAGAATCTGCGCGCCGATACCGTACAACCGCAGATCCATCTGACGCGGCGCCGCTGGAGCCGGCCGGCCGCCGTTCAACACTGGCGGCAGCAGCGTCTCGCCGCTCTCCGCGCCGCAGTTGAGCAGCACCGCCAGTCCGCGTTCGCTGGCCTGCAGAACACCCAGCGCCCTCGGCAGCGACCAGGAGTGATCGGCGCGGTCGACATCGAGCAGATCCATTAGCGACAGCGGTTCATGCACGCGCACGAGGACCTCATCGGCATCGCTCCACTGGCCGTTGGCCAGGGCAAGGTGCAAGCCTCCGGATTTATCGCGGAACGCGGTGCATTCGAAGGGGCCTTGGGCCGTGACGAGCGGGCGTCGGCCGATGCGCTCGATCAGGGTCTCGTTCTGGCTGCGATGGTGGATCAGATCGGCGATGGTCCCGATCTTCAAACCGTGCTCCCGCGCGAACACCTCCAGGTCGGGCAGCCGGGCCATGGTGCCGTCATCTTTCATGATCTCGCAGATGACTGCGGCCGGCGCGAGCCCTGCCATTGCAGCCAGGTCACAGCCGGCTTCGGTATGGCCTGCGCGCATCAACACGCCGCCGTCCTGCGCCTGCAGCGGGAACACATGACCCGGCTGCACGAGATCGCTGGGTTTGGCATCGCGCGCCACTGCGGCCTGGATCGTGCGGGCGCGATCGGCGGCCGAAATGCCGGTCGTCACGCCTTCGGCAGCCTCGATGGAAACCGTGAATGCGGTGCCATGCTTGGTGCCGTTGCGCGTGGCCATGGGCGGCAGCAGCAGGCGTTCGCAACGCTCGCGAGTGAGGGTGAGGCAGATCAGCCCCCGGCCGTAGCGCGCCATGAAGTTGATCGCCTCCGGCGTGACGTGGTCCGCCGCCAGCACGAGGTCGCCTTCATTCTCGCGGTCTTCCTCGTCGACGAGGATGACCATGCGGCCTGCGGAGAGCTCGGCCACGAGCTCGGGAACGGGTGAGATGGGCATAAGGAGTGGATTATCCCGCCGCGGGCGCGCTCCCCGCCGTCCCTTCGAGCATGCGGGCGACGTAGCGGGCGATGAGGTCGACCTCGAGGTTCACACTGGCCGCGGGCGCGAGATCGCCGAGTGCAGTGTTCTCGATCGTGTGGGGGATGAGGTTGATGCTGAACTCGCAGCCCTCGTCGTCATCGACGACGCGGTTCACCGTGAGGCTGACGCCGTTCACCGCGATGGAACCTTTGTAGGCGAGGTAGCGGGCAAGGTCGCGCGGCGCCCGTACCCTCAATTCCCACGACTCTCCCACAGGCGCGAAATGACTCACCCAGCCCAGGCCGTCGACATGCCCGCTAACGATGTGCCCGCCGAGCCGGTCGTGTGCGCGCGATGCCTTTTCGAGGTTGATGCGGGCGTCAGTACGGTCGAGCGAGGCTGTGAGGCGCAAGCTCTCTGAAGAGATGTCGACGGTGAAGCGGCCGGCCGCGGGGTCGATGGACGTGACAGTCATGCATGCGCCGTTGAGGGCAATGCTGTCGCCGAGCGCGACGTCGTCGAGGTAACCGGACGGAGCCGCGATGGTGAGCCGCTTGCCGTGCGATGCGTCGGGGCCGAGGGGCTCCACCGAGGCCACTTGCCCGACAGCGGTGATGATGCCGGTGAACATGGGTGGATTGTCGGCGAGTATTGCTCTCCCTCTTGCCGTCGGAGAGAGAGTTTGATTGCCGTCGTCATCTCATTCGACGGGCGAGCAGGCGGATGTCGTCGCCTACCTTCTCCACATTCGTAAAGCGCCATCCAGCCGCTTCGTCAAGCGAGCCCAGCGGTCCGAAGGCGGCCATCTCTCGTCCCTGCCCGAGCATTTTTGGAGCGAGATACACCAACAGCTCGTCGACGAGGTCCTCGCGCAGCAGCGAACCGTTGAGCTTGTGGCCCGCCTCCACGTGCAACTCGTTGATGCCTCGCCGGCCGAGATCCTGCAGAGCGGCCCGGAGGTCGACCTTGTCGTTGGCGCCGGGCTGGAGAGAAACCTCCGCGCCCGTCGCCTGCAGCGCTTCCATCATTGGCCCTGAGGGCCGGGCTGCATAGAACAGGACCTCGCCGGGTGGCGCCAGCACACGAGCGGTGGGAGGCGTTTCCAGACGCGAGTCGATCACAACGCGAATCGGCTGCCGCGCCGTTGGCACCAACCGCACATCGAGCCGTGGGTCGTCCTCGCGGACGGTGCCCACACCCGTCAGCACCGCACCCGACCGACGGCGCCATGCATGCCCATCGGCGCGCGCCGCTTCGCTGGTGATCCACTGGCTCGTGCCGTCGGGCAGGGCCGTGCGCCCGTCGAGCGAAGCAGCGATCTTCATCCGTACCCACGGCGTTCCGCGCGTCATCCGGGAAAAGAATCCGATGTTCATCTCGCGCGAGGCCTCTGCGAACAGCCCCACTTCCACGGCGATGCCGGCGGCCTTCAGCCGTTCGATTCCGCGCCCGGCGACCAGCGGGTTGGAGTCGTTTGCGCCAACGACCACGCGTGACAGGCCTGCATCGATCAGGGCATCGCAGCACGGCGGAGTGCGCCCGTGGTGGGAGCACGGCTCCAGCGTCACATAGGCCGTCGCGCCGCGTGGATCCCACCCTGCCGCCCGGGCTGCCCGCAACGCCATTACTTCCGCGTGCGCATCGCCCGCGGCCTGGGTGAACCCCTCGGCACGACGGCCATCCCGCTGCACCAGCACGCAGCCGACGCGGGGATTGGGGTCGCTGAGGCCGATGGCGTGCGCCGCCAGAGCGAGAGCGCGCTGCATCGTGACGCGATCGTCTTCTGAAAAGCCCGAGGTGAAGTCGTCTTCGAGATCGCGAGTCATGGGCAGATTGTCGCCAAGGCTCCAAGGTCCCAAGGACTTCGCCTGCGGAAGTCACCTCTGCGGTTCGTGTTGTACGGTATTGCCGTTCACCCCGATCGATGCCTGAGCCGTAGTGTCCGCCGGGCAAGAGCGGTCGCCTCTGACGAGGAGGAAGTTCTGATAAGCGAGGTTCGTGCGAACTGCAGCGTACGTCGCCGGATGTTCCGGGTTGGCGATTGTGCCGTTGCCGTCGTAGTCGGCTGAATAACGGCAGAGCCGATAGGCTTCGGCCGTACCGCCGAAGTTCCAACCGGCTGGACTCACCGAAAGCCGGCCGGACCATCCGCTGGCGTCCCTTGCCATTTGCACGAGGCACACATACTCGACGGCGCTTTGCCTCTGGGCAGTGGAGGAATCGTCGAAGCATTGCCACTCGCCCACACTGCTCAATGACATCGTCATGTCGAGATCGAGCGTTGCGTCGGCTGGTGCTTGCGCCACCGCCGGGCTCGCCCGGTCCCCGGTGGCCAAGCGCACTGTGCCCCGGACTACGTAGCCGATGCGCGAGGAACCAGGCAAGTCGGCACAGGTGGACGATCGGAGCAGAGCCTCGGTCAATGTGACATTTCCGATCGCGACCTGGACGTTGCACACGCGGATGACCAGGCCGCTTTGATTGTCGAACACCCAGGCAGTGGTCACGTTCCTTCCTGGAGGGACGTAGCCACTGCGGCCATTGCCGAAGTCGCGCGCGTCAGGCGGGATGCTGACATGCCGTCCGAGGGGCTGTACCTGGGCTGCGCCGGGCGGCGGCACGGTGAGCCGGCCGGAGAGCGCCGGGTCGAGGCGGGCGATGACGCTGTGCAAGGCGACGAAGCGGTCGTTTGCCTCCCCGCTGTGGCCGAAGCTGTCTGTCCATTCGACTTGGATCTTCGCCTCGCGGTGGTGACCTTGATCACGCAATGATGTCGCGATGGTGAATGCCGTGTTCGAGAGATTGCCGCTGCCCACGCCCTTCACCGTGGTTCCATTGGTGAATCCGTCGAATGACGACAGGTCGTCGTTTGCATCGCTCAAGCGCGCAAAGGTTCGCAGCCGTTCCATCGCTTCTTCGGCAAGCCGGACCGCTTCGCTGCGCTGGCGTGAGACGTCCGAATTGAAGCCGAGCGCGGACTCCATGCCGATCATTGCGAGCATGCCGGCGCCCATGATGACGAAGGCGATCATCGCTTCGACGAGTGAGATGCCGAGTTGCAGTCGCTTCACAGTCTTTCCCTCACATCCTTGTCGCGCCAACTGCCGGGGATGCGGACAAAGGTTCCGACAAGCACACGCAGCCGCTGCAGAGCGGGAGCGTCGTACGAAATGTCGGATGTGCCGGAAAGGGTGACATCGCCGAGCACGACGGCCGCCCCTCGCAGCCACGCCGAGCCTGCGCTGCCTCCGCTCCAGGTGAGCGACCTTGCCAATACGAACCCGCTCAGCTGGACGTTTCCGCTCAGCGCGAGTTCGTCGCCGACCACGAGCAGCATCGGATCGTCGCGGCTGCCCAATGCCACGTCCGACAGCTCCAGCCGATCAGCGACCCAGACCATGCGCACGCCGCCGTCGTAAGCCTGCTGCAGTTCCCGCGCGGTACACGAGTGCGTGTCGTTGCAGGGGAGCCGGGTGCCGGGCAATTGCGCGAAGGCTTCGGAAGGCATGCCCAGGTACGAGCGCATGAACTGTGCGTCGGCGCGAGCGGAGAGTTGAAGGTCGTTGCCGCGCTTGCTTGCCGCGGCCGCGCTGCCTGCCGGCCCGGAGAGGCGAGCGTCGTCAGCATGGAGAAGATCGCCTCCGGCGTTGATCGTGATCCCTGTGGACGGATCCGTGTTCTGCACGCCGGCGCGGTCGCCGAGGTCGACGTTTCCCTTGGCGGTCAATGCGGCCGAAGGCAGTGCGGCGAGTGCCGGCAGCAGGGCCACGTCGATCATGGCTTTCGCATAGGCTTCATTGGCGACGAGTCCGGCTGGATTGCTGTCGTCGCATACCCTTGCGCCATGCGCTCCGGAAAGCCGCGCCGAGCAGCCGTGTGAGGTGATGGTCAGTGTGCGCGGATGGGCAAGCGTATCGCCGGGCAGGCGGGCGCCACCGAATTCGACCTTGAATACCGGGGCGAGTGTGGAAGCCGAGGTGGCAGAGGTCGACGGTGGATTGCCGACGCCCGTTGCGGGGCATCTGCATTGCCACGCGCCGCCGATCAAGATGCACGCCGGCACGCCGACTGCAGAGGAACCGGGGCTTGTCGCATAGCCGCCGGTTGTCGCATCGCCGATTTGCAGCACGCGTCTTCGGAAGATGGTGCTGCCGGAGGACGTGCTCGGGTTGCAGTTGGCGTCCACCCGAGCGCCATTGAGCATCGCCAGCCCCCATTCGAGCCCGGCTTCCGCGGCCTCGAACGCTTGCGCAGAGCGGTAAAGGTTGCCCGAAGACTTCTGGTCACGGATCAACGTGTGGCTGGTGAAGGCGCCGACGAGCATCATGACGAACAGCAGAACCATGACGACCAGGATCGTCGTCGCACCGGCGTCGCTGTGCATTCGGAAGGGTCGGCTTCTCATTTCGTCAGACACCAGGGCATGCGCCGACGACCCGGTCGTTGCGCAGCTTTGCGTGCGCCGTCAGGTCGCGCCTGATGCTTGAATCCTGAGCGGCTTCCGCCACGATACGGATCCGAACATCCCGCACTTCGAGCCTCGGGCCGGTCGAGCCGGGCGAAGGCTCGACCGGGCAATAGCTCGACAGCGCAATGGGTTGGACAGTGCTCGTGATGTCGAATTGCGTGATCCTGGCCACTGACGGATCGGTCACCGGCTGCCAGTTGTCGCGCCCGGCGCTGTCCTGGCCCAGCTTGATGCTGATGACGCCGCCATCGAGCTTGAAACCACTTCGCCACTCGTCGGTGTCCACACGATCGTTTTCGACCTGCGCGTAGTTGAATTGGATTCTTGGAGTTCTGTTCTGCTGTATGTCGATTGCCGTGAAGGGGTTGGGTAATGCGCCATCATCGGGCAATTGCTGGAGCGCGAGATCCGAGTAACCGGCACGACGAAGGTCGCGAGCGATGAGGTCTGCGGCAACGCGGAGTTCCTGCCCAACCTGCGCCTGCAGCAGCAGCCGGGTGTTGTCACGCAACTGCTGCGTGAGAATGAAGGTGCCCGCTGCCACGATGAACAGGCTGATGGTCACGCCGACGAGCAACTCGACCAGGGTGAAGCCGCGCTGCGTCCGACGTGTGAACCGCGCGGTCATTGCGCACGAATCGAAGTGGCAGCGTTCAGGAATTGCGAGCCTGTCCATGGTACTCATCGGCTCCAGCAATTGGTGGCTGTGTGGCCGTCGGAATCCTTGGACGAATACGTGACGTTGCCGGCTGCGAGAGCGACAGAAAGAGTGGCACAACGAGCGTCTGCCACTTGTGCCCCGGAGGTCGTGGCGGTTGCGGTGAAGGTCCCCGCATCCGCACCTGCAATGCTGAGCGTGTAATAGCCGGAGGCGGGCGACGACACATTCAATTCCGAGAGTGAATCGCTGTACGTCGGGTGGCTCGATCGCCACCGCTCCTGCGCCTGCTGCAACTGCGTCAGCGCCTTCACCGCGTCGCTGCGGCGGCTTCTGATCGTCGCATCACGGTAGGAGGGATAGGCAATGGACGCGAGCACGGTCAGCACGACGATCCCGATCAGCAGTTCGAGCAGGGTGAATCCCTGCGGAGTTGAATCGCGCATGGCTGCTCAGCAGATGGTCAGACCCGGAACCCGGCCTTCAGGAGAGCATTCGCGTACGCGCCCGGTGATGGCAACGACAAGGTGAATGGCAGCGCCGCTTTTGCCGACCAGTCTGAGGGTGGAGGTCGGAGATACGGTCATGCGGTCGGCGTCGAAGGTCATCGTCGTGTCCCTGTTCGCCAGGGTGAACCTGCCGCTTGCCGGCATCGACGCGGTCCTCAAGGGCTGCGATCCGTCCTGGCATTGGGCCGCGGAATCGACGTGGCAGGTGCAACCGCCGACGGGGCCGGTATGGATGACATAGCAGCTGCCGGCGGATTCATTTCGCAATGCCAGACGCAAGTTCTGGCGGCGCATTCTCACTTCGGAGCGCAGCAAATGAAGATCGCCACGCAATTCGGCGGCGGCGGCGCGCAAAGCCTGGCGCTCGATCAGCGACGTGAACGATGGCACCACCGCGCCGACGACAATTCCGGCAATGCAGATGGTGACCAGGCTTTCGACAAGCGAAATGCCGCGGCCGTGGCAGTACAGCCACGACGAATGTCGTCTCCTCATCCTCTTTCAGTCTCTCGTCTTGTTGATGAGTCAGACTGTAGTGGATGCAATGAACTTGGCGAAGGAGGGGGCCCTCAAGTAAGGGTCTGCCCCTATTGTTACCCTGGACTTAAATATCCCGGATCAACTGCCTGAATTCGTCGACATCCTCGAAGCTGCGGTACACCGAAGCGAAGCGCACATAGGCCACCTTGTCGATGCGCTTCAACTCGCGCATCACATATTCTCCAAGGCGGGTGGAGGTCACTTCGCGCGATCCGCTGGTCAGCAGCTTTTCCTGAATGCGTTCGAGCGCGGCGTCGACCTGCTCGATGCTGACCGGCCGTTTGCGCAGCGCGAGCAGCATGGATGCACGCAGTTTGGCGGCGTCGAACTCGACGCGCGAGCCGTCCTTCTTGACGACCGTCGGCAGTGCGATCTCGGGCCGCTCGTAGGTGGTGAAGCGCTTGTCGCACTTGAGGCAACGGCGGCGACGCCGGATCACGTCGCCTTCGTCGGAATCGCGGGTCTCGACGACCTGGGTCTCATGGTTGCCGCAGAAGGGACAGCGCATTACTGCGGCCTTTCGCGGTCAGCGATAGACCGGGAAGTCGCGGGTCAGTACAGCGACCTTCTCGCGCACCTCGGCGATCCGCGCTTCGTCGTGCGGCTTGTCGAGCACGTCGGCGACGAGGTGTGCGGTTTGGCGGACCTGGTCTTCACCAAAGCCGCGAGTGGTCATCGCGGGTGTGCCGAGCCGGACGCCGCTTGTGACCATCGGCTTTTGGGGGTCGTTGGGGATCGCGTTCTTGTTGCAGGTGATATGCGCAAGCCCGAGCACCGCTTCGGCTTCCTTGCCGGTGATGCCCTTGGGACGCAGGTCGACGAGCATGACATGGCTTTCGGTGCGGCCTGAAACGATGCGCAAGCCGCGCTCGGTGAGCGTCTCGGCAAGCACGACCGCGTTCTTCACCACCTGCTGCTGATAAGCGCGAAACTCGGGCGACTGCGCCTCCTTGAAGGCAACGGCCTTGCCGGCAATCACATGCATCAGCGGTCCGCCCTGAATGCCTGGGAAGATCGCGCTGTTGATCTTCTTGGCGATCGTCTCGTCGTTCATCAGCACAATGCCCCCGCGCGGTCCGCGCAGGCTCTTGTGCGTGGTCGAGGTGACGACGTCGGCGTGAGGGATGGGGTTGGGGTAGACGCCCGCGGCGATCAAGCCGGCATAGTGCGCCATGTCGACCATGAAGACCGCACCGACCTGCTTGGCGACTTTCGCGAAGCGTTCGAAGTCGATGCGCAGGCTGTAGGCGGAGGCACCGGCGATGATGAGCTTGGGCTTGTGCTCCTGGGCCAGCCGCTCCATGGCATCGTAGTCAATCTCCTCGCGCTCGTTCAGCCCGTAGCTCACGACCTTGAACCATTTGCCGCTCATGTTGAGCGCCATTCCGTGGGTGAGGTGGCCGCCCTCGGCCAGGTTCATTCCCATGATGGTGTCGCCGGGCTGAAGCAGCCCGAAGAACACCGACTGGTTGGCTTGCGAGCCTGAGTTTGCCTGCACGTTGGCGAAATTCGCACCGTACAAGGCCTTCAGCCGGTCGATCGCGAGCTGCTCCACGATGTCGACGTTCTCGCAGCCACCGTAATAGCGCCGGCCCGGATAGCCCTCGGCGTACTTGTTGGTCAGCTGCGAGCCCTGGGCTTCCATGACTGCGGGCGAGGTGTAGTTCTCGCTCGCGATCAGCTCGATGTGCTCTTCCTGGCGACGGTTCTCGGCCTGGATGGCCGACCAGATTTCGGGGTCGACGTTGGCGACGGTGGATTGGGTACGGTCGAACACGGCAGTCCTCTTCATTGTTGAAGGGCCATCGCCCGCTGCCTGCGACAACGGGCCGAGGGCTGCCCAGGCGAACGGCGGAACACGGCGCCAAAGGCTGCGCCGTCCGCGCTCCACGGTGCTGATTCACCTCAGGCACCCGACGGGAGCCCTATCGCCAGTCGCGCGGCTCGACAGTGTAGCGCCAGGCTGTGCGCCGCCGCACGAGGGGACTGTTCGCGCGATGCCTCAACGAAGCAGAGCGACCTGCTCGGGAGATGCCTGCTGCATCGAAGTCGCTTCATGCGGCGTGCCGCCAGACTGTTGCGGAGTCGCAGCGGTGTTGGTTGCGGGCTGAAGCGGGATGTTGGGGGGTACGTTCTTGCCGTCGGCCACGCGCCTCATGTGAACCTGCTCGGCCAGCACCTTGCCGACATAGCCTCCGTCGCCCTCGAGGTTCGCGGCGCCGACGTAATAACGCAAACCCGCCTCAAGGCCACCGGCGCGCTGGATGCATTCCTTCAGAACCTGCACGCCCACGCGCAGGTTGGTCACCGGGTCGAAAGCGGCATGCGATCCGCCGAAGGCGACGTACTTCGCGTCGTGCACCCGCGTCATCACCTGCATCAGGCCTTGCGCGCCGACGTTGCTTTGCGCGAAGGGGTTGAAGCTCGATTCGACCGCCATCACGGCGAGGATGAGCGTGGGGTCCAGGCTCGCGCGCTGGCCGATCTGCCAGG
This sequence comes from Burkholderiaceae bacterium, assembly GCA_035719405.1. Lineage (GTDB taxonomy): Bacteria > Pseudomonadota > Gammaproteobacteria > Burkholderiales > Burkholderiaceae_C > CAMLIZ01. Next base: position 949 of record DASTGE010000113.1, on the reverse strand, counting down.
CTTCCTGCACCAGCCTGCTCACCGGTTCAGGAGCGACTTTGTAGCGGCGGGAGATCCATTGTGCAACTGCCGCCTGCGGGCGGGTCAGCAGGCGGGGGTCGGCCGCAGTGGCGCGCGCGACGGCAGCCGGTTCGTTGAGCGCGTGGAGCAGATTGCCTTCACGTTCGGCCTTGGCTTCGGCTTTGGCTTCCTGGCGCGCCTGGAGCCAGTCGTAGGCGTACTGCTCGGCCATTGCGCGCATGTCTGCCCGTCCGGCGGCAAAGGCCAGGATCGCGACCACGGCCAAGCCGACAAGGGCGAGCGTGTTGTGGCTCACCTCGAGCAGTCCGTGGCCGACGTCGGTCAGGAATACAGAGACCGATCGGCCAAAACTTCGCGCCGAGGAACGGACAAAACGAAGCGCTGTCATGTCACTCCTTTCTTCGCCGTCGCCAGTCTTGCCGTCCCGCATGGCACTTGGCGGGCAGGATTGCGAGGCGTGCGACATCGATAATCGGCCGCGCTATTCGAGGGCACGCGCGAACTTCACGCAATGCCGACGCGGCACATTGGCAGCGTTGCGCCCTTTCCGATCCTCCAGCGAGTCCGGGCGCGGGTTAACCCTGACTGTTCAGGATTGTTGCATTCTAGGGATGCCGATCATAACCGGTCAACAATAACAACATGACGTTTAACTTCTTTTCGAAATGAAGTACGCGGATTTGAGGGACTTTCTCGGCCAGCTGGAAACGCTCGGCGAGCTCAGACGGGTGCCGCATCGCGTGTCGCCGAAGTTGGAAATGACGGCCCTCAGCGACTGTGTGCTGCAGGCGGGTGGGCCTGCGTTGCTCTTCGAGCAACCCGAAGATCATCGCATCCCGGTGCTCACCAACCTCTTTGGAACAACCCGGCGCGTCGCGCTTGGGATGGGTGCGGCCGACGTCGGCGACCTGCGCGATGTGGGCAGGCT
>DASTGE010000112.1:0-12386 GCA_035719405.1 Burkholderiaceae bacterium | reverse complement strand
CAGGGCAGAAGCGCGAGTTGCGGCAGGAGGGGTTTCACGGTCAGCCATCCGATGGCGAGCAGTGCCGCGGTCTTCACGATGGCCTTGGCGACCTCGATGAGGTTGTCCATCGAGAACATGCGCTTGAGCCCAGCCACAGGGTCGATGTTCTCGAACTTCGGCGACAGCTTTTCCAAGGTGAACACCGGCCCGGCCTGCAGGAACTCGACGAGCAGGCCTACCGCGGCCACAGGCACAAGCGTGGCCGCGGTGATAGACAGCAAGGTGCGCAGCGCCTGCGATGCGAGTGAGCCAGCCGCTGTTTCGAAAGGCTGTGTCATCGACAGGAGGGCGGCATCCACGAGGCTGCCGATCTCCTCGGCGGCCCAGCCCAGCGCCATCACGGCGAGCAGCAACCACACGGCCAGGCCGGCCGTGCTGGTGGCGTCGCGGCTCTTGGCGACCTGCCCTTTCTTGCGCGCGTCCTGCAGCTTCTTGGGGGTCGGCTGTTCGGTCTTGTCGCCGCTGTCGTTGTTGTCGGCCATGCGTTGCTTTGGGAGGGGTCGGAAGTGGGGTGGGCCGTGATGACGCTGGAGCCGATCTCGCACCCATACGTAAGTGCGACCGGCCACGTCGACGGTTCATTCGGGAAGGTGAGGACGCGATGCGAAGCGTTGCATGTCTTTTGGAAGACACACCTAGTCCCGGGGGTGCAAAGCGCTTGCTTCTTCCGTGCAGAATCTGCGGCCTTTTGAACCGGCTGCCCGATCCCCCGCACACACGTCATGACGAAACCTGTTGACAACGCTCTTGCACGCAGCTTGTTGAGCCGCTGTGCGGAGCAGGACGAGCGTGCGCTGGCCGAGTTGCACCGCATCCTGGCCCCTCGCATCTATGCTTTCTCGTTCCACAGGTTGCGTGACGAAGAAGCGGCGCAAACCATTGTGATCGACACCATGTACGAGGTTTGGAAAAGTGCGGGCAAGTTTCGAGGTGACTCCCTGGTGACCACCTGGGTCTTCGGAATTGCACGGTACAAGATGATGGCCCTTCAGCGGCAAGTCGGGCCCGAGCATGAGGACATCGTCGACTACGAAGACGTCTTGCCCAGCGATGCCGAGGACGGTCCCGCTGCGATGATGCGCTGGCAGGACGAGCAGATCGTGCGCCAATGCATGAACGATCTCAGCCCCACCCACCGCGAATGCCTTCAGCTCGTCTATTTCGAAGGATTGGGAGTGGCTGACGTCGCCAAGGTCCAGAACACGTACGAAGGCACGGTCAAGACCCGGCTGATGCATGCGCGAAAGAAGATGCGTGCCTGCGTCGAAGAGAACGGCCGGTGAAGAACATGAACAACAATAACGTAGATGACACCGCGCTTTCGCCAGAGGACGAACGGCTGTTCGACGAGCGGCTGCCCTGGTATGTCAACGGCACGCTCGATGGCAAAGCGCACGAATGGATGGAATCGAAGCTGGCTGCATCGCCTGCTGCGGTCCGGCGGCTGGCCCAGGAGCGGGCGTTGAGCCGATCGGTCCCCGGCATGCTGGCGCCGGCCGCAAAGGAGGTCGGGCTCGATCGCCTGCTGGCCCGCGTGCGCGCAGACGGGCTTTCGACCAGCGCCCCCCCGGCGGGTTGGCGCAGCGCCGTGCGTGCACTCCAGCAATGGCTGGCGCTGCCGCGCGTGGCCACTGCCATGGCGTTGATGGCGCTTGTGCAGGCAGGATTCATCGGATGGCTGGTACCCACGACCGGCAGAGACAGCCCCGGCGAGGCCCGCTCCGTCGCCGTCACCGAGGTCCGCACGCTGCGCGTGACATTCGTTCCATCCGCGTCGGAGGCTCAAGTCCGCGCGGCGTTGCTGAAGGCGGGGGCGCGCATTGTCGGCGGGCCCACGCAACTCGGCGAGTATTGGCTGGCATCGGGGATGGTGTCTCTCGAAGAAATCAAGGAGTCGCTGCGCATGTCGGGTCTGGTGGCATCAATGGACATCGACACGTCCGGGCCCAGAGGGCATTAGACGGACCGGAGACGGGCACCACGGGAACAACGGATGTCAGACACCGAAAAAGAATTCTTGCGCCGGCGTCGGTCCTTCCTGGCGTCTTGCGCCTTCATGGGTTTGGCGGGCGGATTGGCGATTCAGGCACGAGCCCAGCCGGGGGCGAGGGTGGCGCTGATTGTGGGAAACGGTCGGTATCCTGGAGCGCCCTTGGCCAACGCCGTCAATGACGCCGAGCTGATGGCGTCGACGGCCCGGGCGCTGCAGTTCAAGGTCAGCCTGTTGCTGAACGCGACCAATGCCTCCCTGCTGGACGCTGTCAAGCTCTGGCTTGCCGAAACGGTGCAGGCCGAAGTGCGGATGCTGTATTTCGCAGGACATGGGGCGCAATACCGTGGTCGCAATTTCCTCATTCCCGTGGACGCGAGACTTCGCTCCGAAGACGACCTGCCGGCCGCCGCTTTCAGCGTCAACGATCTCGCCGACCGGCTGTCGCGTTTCAGCAGCGGTGTCAGCGTGGTGATCCTCGATGCCTGCCGCAGCATCCCGTCGCTGACGCCCTCGACGGGAATGCGTTTGCGCGGCACCACCGAAGCGCCTTGGACCCCGGGTTTCCTGGCGGCGATGGCGCCCAAGGGGTCGCTGATTGCCTATTCCACGTCTCCTGGCGCCGTGGCGGCGGACAGTCCTCAACAGAAGAACGGCCTGTATACGCGTCATCTGGCGGCACACATGAGCACGCCCGGCCTGCCCATCGAAGAAGTCTTCAAGCGAACCCGCGCCGCGGTGCTTCAGGAGTCCGCTGGAACCCAAATACCTTGGGAGACCAGCAGCCTCGTCGGCGAATTCTGCTTTGCCCTCAATTCAGCCGGCCGCTGCGGCGTTGAATCAACCTCGTCGGGGGGAAACCAGCGCCGTCCCGTTGACCCTCCATCGTTTTCGAGTCAATAACGCCAATTTCATTTTCATCACTTCAGCGGGCGGCGACCTTTCGGTCTGTCATGGCACGTCACCGCTCCTTCTCATCTTCACGCCATCGGAGAACCGAAATGCCAATGATGTGGACACGTGTCCTCAGCATCCTGTCGCTCGCCGTCATCGTGGTGTCGGCAGCCCTCTTTCATGAAAGCGCGCAAGCGCAGGTCCGGTATTTCGACCATGTGCCCACACCTGACGAGATTCTCGCGGCGTTGCGAGGCGCGCCCAAGCCCGACTCCGCACGCTCCCCCGGAACCGCAGGGGCCAAGATGCGTGGGATCGAGTGGGGCGGGGGCAGTGCAACAAGCACAGAGTCGGCCGTGACGTCCGCCGGTCAGTCCAAGCCGGCCGTCGCACTGCCGGTGAACTTTGACTTCGGAACCGCACGCGTGTCGCCCGCGTCGATGAATTACGTCGCGGCCATGGCGGCGGTGCTGGAACAGAATCCCGGTATGCAGATCGCGGTGGAGGGACACACCGATGCGGTCGGCAGTTCCAAGGCCAACACGATGCTGTCCTGGGAGCGTGCGTTCTCGGTGTTCCGGTTGATGGTCGAGAAGTACGGCATCGACCCGGGTCGGCTGCAGCCTGCCGGGAAAGGCTCCAGCGAGCCTCTGCAAGGGCTCGATCCAATGAGTGGCATGAATCGCCGCGTGCAGTTCCGTGTCGTCGGTTAGAGCGAATGGATCCGTGTTGCCCTCGCACCAACGCGCGTTCAGTTCCTCTTTATTTCAAATCCAGATTTCCAATCTCATTTCATTTATCACAATGAAAAGAAGCAACTTCCTTCGTTCCTCGTCGCCGGTGGCGGTTCTGGGCCTTTCGTCGCTGGCCCTCTCATCCACGCTGGCTGCCACGCCGGTGCTTGCGGCCGATTTCCAATGCAGGCCTCTCATCAGCGGTACCTCCACCGCCACCCGGGCGGGGCGTGCAACCGCCAAAGCTGCGGCCACGATACCCAGCGGCGGGAGCGCGAGTGCCACGGTATCAGTGGGTGATGTTGTCCATCTCCAGGCCAATTGCACAAGCTCCGGCGTACCGGCGACTCAGGGTATGGACACCTTACCCCTCAGTTGGATCGACGGAGGCGGCACCGTCGTCGGCCAAGGCGACCACCTGGATCTCGCGGGTCTCTCGGTGGGCGTCCACGTCCTGCGGATTGCCGCACCCGATCCGGCCTACGGCGGCTCCATTGGGTTCGGCACCTTCGACAGCTCTGCCGCCACCGTGACCGTCACCGGCAATGGCACCGAAACCCCAGCCGAAGCCGCAACCGAACCCGACAAAGCCAACCCAATCGAGGCCACGCTCGGTCAACTCAGCGCTCCGATCACCACGGTTCAGACCACGCGGGTAAGGAATCTCCTGAATCAAGTGCAGACGCGGCTGCGCACATTGCGTGCCGGTGCATCGACGCCGGCGTTCGATGCGCCCGGCGTTTCGTTGCCCGACATATCAGGCGGCAAGGATGAGGACCGCAAATCCAGGCGGCTCGGCGCCTATGTCATGGGCCTGGGTGACTACCTCAGGAACGACGCCAACACGAGCGATGCCGGGTTCAAGGTGAACACCAAGTCGCTGATGCTGGGTGCTGACTATCGCCTCAACGGAAGCTGGGTCGTCGGCGGCGCGCTGGGCATTTCGCATACTGACGTGCGCTTCGACGGCGGCAGCCAGAGCCGGCAGGACAGCGACGGCTACAGCGGCACGGCTTACGCGAGTTGGAGCCTGACGCCCTCGACCTACGTCTCGGCCACGCTGAGTTACGAGGCGAGCGACTTCGACATCGCGCGTGACAACGGCGGCAGCTCGATCCTGCGGGCCTCGACCAAAGGCCACGGGTTGGGCCTGAGCCTGTCCGCCGGCCACGACATCGTCGTGGGAGCCTGGTCCTTCTCCCCCTATGTGCGATGGGACAGCGTGACCGCCCGCATCCACGGCTTCGATGAGGTGGGCGGCGTTGACGCTGTGTCGGTGAGTTCACAGCGTTCGCGCTCCGACACGCTGAACATCGGCTCGCAAGTGCAATACAGCATCCCGGTGTCCTGGGGTGTCGTGCTTCCTCACGCACGCGTCGAGTTCACGCGCCGCACCGATTCGCATCAAAACTCGCCGAGCGCGCGTCTGCTCAACGGCAACACGGCATTGCTGATACCCACGTCCGCCGACACCGACCGGTCTTACGGGAATTGGGCCATCGGCGTTTCGTCGATCACGCAGCGCGGCGTCACGCTCTTCTGCGACTATGAAGCCGGCTTTGCGTTGCAGGGCTATCGTTCGCAACGCATTACCGTGGGCCTGAGGAGCGAGCTGTAATTCAAAGCAGCCTGGAGGCTGCGTTAGGGATGCGTTAGGGAGGCGCTGAACAGTTTCCTCGCGGGTCGCGCATCCTCGCTTTGGGCGGTCTGCGGCGTTGCAAATGCGCGCCATAACTTGAGCTATGGTTGCGCTTTGCGCCTTGCATCCCATCCCAAATCGAGGCGCGCGCCCTCGCGGGGAATGGTTCAGCGCCGCCTTAGCCTCCTTCGCCTGCCTCAAACTTTGCGCCACATAGATCACCGCTGCAGCATGATTCGTTCGCGCTCTGTCTTTTCCTTTCTGGTAGCAGGTTCCGCGGCAGCGGCACCTGTCGTCGCGGTCATGCTCATGTTGCCTCCGGCTGCGCGGGCCGGGAGCGACGCGGCGCTGGTGGACTGCACCTTCCCCGGCCAGGTGCGGCGGCTGGGTGCCTATGCCACGACCGTCACGCCGCGCAGGCAGGCTCGCGTGACGGCCACCGAGTGCCGTTATGGCGGTGGCGAGTACGTCGAGACGCTGCCCGTGCCAGCGCAGTCGCCCGGCACCGCCCAGTCCGTCGGCTCTGCGCAATCGGCCGAACCTCCGCATGCCTCTGCCCCATCGGCCTCCGGTACGGTGGCCGTGTCTTCCGACGTCGCGGCGGCGCTGAATATCTGGCTGCCGGTGGCGCAGGCCGGCGGGGTCGATGCGCAGGTGACTGTCGGCGAGATCCACGACCGGCTGGGCGACTTCGCTCAAGCCCGGATCTGGTATGAAAAGGCGGCGATGCAAGGCAGCCCGAGGGCCAAGGTGAACCTCGCGTCGCTTTACGAGCGAGGCGCGGGCATGCCGCGGGATGCGGCAAAGGCACAACTCCTGATCTTGCAGGCAGCAGGTCTTCCTGCCGCCACTGGCAACGGTTTGCGCATTGAGTTGATCGATCCGGCGGCGGCCATCCGGCTGCCGCGCACTCCGGGCTCCGACGGCAACATCGTTGTCGACGGCCCGCCGGGCCCGTTGACCGTCACCGGTCGCGCCGAGTCGCCCTCCGGCATCGCTTCCATCTCCAACAATGGAAAGCCATTGGCCTATGACGCGAACGGCACGTTTGCCGTACCCGTGCTGCTCGGCGACGAACCTGCGGCGCTGAAGATCTCCGCCACCGATCAGACTGGAGGAGCCGGCCAAGCGGAGTTCGTCTTGCGCCGCAGTGCCGCAGGTACCTCGACGCCGGGGCCCGCACCGGCCTCGCTCGAGCCCTTGGCCGGTAAACGCCTGGCGCTGGTGATCGCCAACCAGAACTATCAGCGTTGGGAGAAGCTGGACACTCCGGTGGCCGATGCCAAAGCCGTAGGCGATGTGTTGCGCTCGCGCTTCGGATTCGAAGTCGTGACCCTGACCGACACCACTCGAAAGGGGTTGCTGCAAGCCTTGAACCAATTGCGCATGACGGCGGGGCCGGACGACCAGGTCATCGTCTTCTATGCAGGGCACGGGCAGATGGATCCGGCCACCGCGCGTGGGTATTGGATCCCAATCGACGGTGACATACGGGATCTGAGCAACTGGGTATCGGTCATCGATGTGACCGACCAGCTTTCTGCGCTGCAAGCCAGACATGTGCTCGTCATCGCGGATTCGTGCTACTCCGGCACTCTGGCCGGATCGCTTTCCACCCGCATCGACGCGGCACTTTCATCCGAACAGCGCCAGCGACATCTGACGCAATTGTCCACGCGACGCGCCCGTGTTGCCTTCACCTCCGGCGGATTGGAACCCGTGGCCGACGGCGGAGGCGAAGGCCATTCCCTCTTCGTGCGCAGCCTGTTGGACGTGCTGGCCCAGGTCCAGGCCCCTGTAGGTGCGCAAGAGTTGTCGCGCACGGTCTCCGCCCGCTTCTCGGTACTCGGACGAGCACTGAAGGTGTCACAGCAGCCCCAATACGCCCCCATCGCCTTTGCCGGCCACGAGGCGGGTGATTTCGTGCTGGCGCCACGTCGTTGAAGCCGCAATGGCCCGTTTTCTTCTCACTTGGGAACTGGGTGGCAATCTCGGGCATGCAGCCCATCTGCGCCGGCTCGCGGCCGAGTTCAAGCGCCATGGGCATGACCTTGTCTTCGCGGTGAAGGACCTCGCTGGCGTGCGGTCCCTCCTCGGGTCTGACTTCGGCCCGACGTTGCAAGCGCCATTGTTCCTGCATGCAGCCGGCGCGCAGAGCTGGACCCTGGCCGACGTTCTTCAGGACTGCGGCTATCGGACGACGGAGACGCTCGCCTCCCTGGCCGAGGCCTGGAAGGCGCTCATCCAGATGAGCGGGTGCGACGTCGTGATCGCCGATCATTCGCCCACCGCATTGCTCGGCGCGAGGCTGGCCGGCAAAGCGGCGGTGAATGTCGGTCATGGGTTCTTCGTTCCGCCGGACCAGGTACCGCTGCCGGTCTTTCGCGACTGGGTGCCGGTGGCTGCATCGCACGCCGAGGAGTCCGACGCGCGCACGTTGCGCAACGTGAACCAGGTGCTTGAATTGCACTCCGCCGCTCCACTTCAGAGGCTGAGCCAACTCTTCCACCCGGAACGTACAGTCGTGTCGACATGGCCGGAGACTGACATTTACGCGGCGAGTTCCCGGCCTGCCGGTGTCTATTACGGTCCCGGCCTGGCGTCGCTCGGTGGACAGAAACCGGCCTGGCCTGACTGCGGAGGCCCGCGCGTCTTCGCGTACATGCGAGCTGCTTGGCCCGACCATGTGCAAATCCTGAATGCGCTTGACGTTCTCGGCTGCGCCACGCTTTGCTACATGCCCGACCGCCAGCAGGGCATCGACCCCGTCGCCTCCTCCCGCATTTCCTACGCCGCGGGGCTCGTGGACGTCGAGCAGGCGTTGTGCGGCTGTGCCCTGGTCATCAACCACAGTGGCCACGGCACGGTCTGGCAGGCACTGCGAGGCGGCATTCCCCAGCTGTTGCTGCCCGCTCAGACCGAGCAGTTCCTGCTGGCGCGAACTGTCGAACGCAACGGGGCCGGCATCAACGCAGTGGGCCGGCGCGCGCCGGTGAACTACCGCGACCTCATCGGTGAACTGGTGCAGCCGAACAACCGGTATGCCGCGGCCGCGCGCACACTGGCAGACAAGTACCGCGAATTCCATCCGTCACACGCCGCGCGCGCCGTTGTGTCGGCAGCCGAGGAATTGGCGGGACGACGCTGAGCAGACGCGGGCATCGCCGCGGCTGTTCATGCACGGGTCGGCGGAGGTTCTCCCTGGCGCATAAACTCGCGCGCATGTCGCGCTGGCTCTTTGCGCTTGTCGTCGCTCTCGTCTTGCCGGGCTGCCTCGCTGCCGCCTTCGACACGCCGGCGCATCGCACGACGCTCGCGTCCCCCTTGCACGGCCTTGCACCATTCGCTGAACCGCTTTCGCCAGATGAGGACGTTCGATGGCAGAAAGCGGATATATCGTCGGTGCCAACGGTAAGCGTCTGCGCGGCAGAGCCGGGATGCGACGATGAACAGCTGCTGAACACGGCCGACGGCGTCGTGACGGAGGGCCGATGGACAGCGCCTCCACTCAAGAGTGGCAAGCTGCCCCGCACGCCGTTTCTCGAAGGCCTCGAACGCCCGCCTCGCCACTTCGCCGGCTGACGATCACCGCTGCGGCGGTTCATCGTTCATATCGTCTCTCGCGCATGCTTGCCCTTGCGGGCATTCCGGTCGCGCTTTTGAAAGCCGCTTTCACCCTGTATGGAGCCCTGGAATGGAACTCTTGCTCGACCCGAACACTTGGATCGCGTTCGTGATGCTCACGGCGCTCGAGATCGTGCTCGGTGTGGACAACATCATCTTCATCTCGATCCTCGTCGGGCGGCTGCCGGGCCACCTCCGCGACAGTGCCCGCAGGCTCGGCCTCGGATTCGCGATGTTGAGCCGGCTGCTGCTGCTGTTCTCCCTGAGCTGGGTGATGGGGCTGACTGCCGACCTCTTCACCGTGGCGGGCAATGCGATCAGCGGGCGCGATCTCGTTCTGCTGTTTGGCGGCCTGTTCCTGCTCTACAAAGCATCGCGGGAAATCTTCATCGAGGTGGAGGCGCGCGAGGAGCACGGGCCGGGGGAGGCCGATGCCGCGGCGTTGAAGGCGGCGGGGCGACGCCTCTTCTGGGTCACCATCGGTCAGATTGCGGTGATCGACATCGTGTTCTCGCTCGATTCGGTCATCACCGCCGTGGGCATGGTTGACACACTCGGTGTCATGGTGGCTGCAGTGGTCGCGTCGGTGGCGCTGATGCTGTTCGCGGCCAAACCGATCGGCGAGTTCGTCGATCGGCACCCATCGGTCAAGGTGCTCGCGCTCGCGTTTTTGGTGATGGTCGGCATGGCCCTTACCGCGGAGGCGTTCGACGTGCATGTTCCCAAGGGCTACGTCTATGCCGCCATGGCCTTTTCGCTGGCAGTCGAGGCGCTCAACATACGCGCCCGGGCCCGCAGGCGAGCGGCTGCAGGGCTGACTGCTGCCTCGCGATGAGCAACCTCAAACGGCGCTGCAGTCTTTGAGGAGAAGGGGCGAGTGATGACAGTAGCGCATTCAGGCCGCTGCAGGCCCTTCGCCGCCTTCTGGTCCTTCCAAAGGAAATTCGTTCTCACAAAGGAATGCTCCCGATGTTCTTTTTGAGCAAGGCTTGTGTGCGTGGACGTCCAACCGCAGAGGTTTCGAGACCTAGTCCGAATCGATAGATCTCTGGCAAGAACAACCTCTGTTCGCCGAAGTCGTTGTCGAGGTCTTCATAAATGACCCCGATTTCTTCAAGCGAGCTTAATAAGTTGTCGTCGAGCTGGGCTTCTGCTCTGGTAAATGGAACCCTGAGGTTGCGTACGCCCCGCTTCTTCATCAACTCGATCCAATTGCGCAGTGGAGCTATTTCCTGGGCCGCTTCTGTGACCTTCTCCCTGCTGCATTCCGGAATGGCTTTGCGCATGGATTCAGGTGAGAGGATGCGGTCCGGCCATGCCGTGCCGTTGGGTGCCGATTCCAGTTGCGCGGAAAATTTCAGGAATCGAACGAGATCGCGCGCCTGTACATTACCCTTCAAGTCGCACAACGCGGCGTACACCCAGCGGGCGGAGTGCGCTTCCTTTGATTTCTCCCTGCCGAGTTTCTTCCCCCATAGCTTTTCCAGCTTGTCTTTCAACTGCTCGATGCGCATGAATTCAGCCGATTTCGGGTCTTCCTTACCATAGATGCCGGCTTGGCAAGCGAGCATGAAAGAAAGTCGCAGAAAGCTTTCCGGGTTCCATTGGAGACGGAACGGCTGGAAGCGCTGGAGTAGCTGACCCGCGTTCTGGCGAATGGTCGCCTGCACATAGTCCGCCCGCACCAATATCATCGTACCGAGATGTCGGTTCTCCAGTTCGCTAATGCGGTTTGGCAGGCGAAGTAGTGCGTTGATTGCATTGATCGCATTGGTATTGGTGACGTCGTCAAAGGCATCTTCAATGCCGTCGAACACGAGTACGACGCGCTCGGATCGAGCGGCGAGCATTTCATTCAGGGAGGCCAATTTACCATCGGCAATGCCAAACTGGCGTGTCAACAGCGAGTCCCAGAAGTCTTCCCAGGATGCGGGAGGTGTCGTGAGCGCATTCTTGATCTTCCGGGACACGTCGGAGCCGAGCAGCAGTTGACGCTTGTCGCCTTGAAAGCGATCGAGAACCTGCCCTTGTGCAGCTTTGATCTCGCCATCGGGTTTGTCTTCGATGTTGTTTGACCAGAGGACGGGGAAGATGGTCGCATCCACGGTCTTGGCACGCTCGAAGCCCAACTTCTCCAAGAAGTTCTGCCAACCTCCGGCTCTGACGAGTTGCCGGTAAGTGAAGGTCTTTCCGGCTCCCTTGGCGCCGATCATCAGCAGGTTCGGTAGTTCCTTGGAGTAGTGCTTGCCAAGATTAAGCAAAGGTTCCGTTGCCAGAATCTGCGCCCTGCCGTCGCTTTCGGCAAACTGGGCCTTCTCGCAAACAGCGTGAAGTTCGCCATCCTCTACGAAGACAGATTCATGAAGGCTGTCGCGTAATATCGAGACCGACTTTCCCACCGCGTCGGTCGGTACGTCGCAAGCGCCGACCGCCGCCGTGGAAAAGTCTCACAGCGCCTCACACACAGAAATCCTGACACCCCCGCGGCCAATGTCTGTTGATGTGACGCATGCAACTGAGGTGGCTGCTCTCCATAAAGAGCACTTGCCCATTCACTTGCGCTCGCAAACAGCCGGCTGGACTGAGGCAAGACATCCAGTGCCTCGCGCACCGAGCCGATGGACATCAGGGTATTCATGAATTCGGCCTCGAGCCACTGGACTCCTTCCTTCAAGATATCGTCTGTCGGGTAGGCGGCGCCCAGCAGCTTGTATGCTTGCTCGTAGTGACTCGTCTCGCGCAAATCCTTGGTCAACAAACTCAAGATCATTGTCGGGCGGGCGTCGCCCTGCCGCTTCGCCGGAAGCCAACGGTTGGAAGCATGCAAGCGGCGGAGCACTTCAGCCATGCCTTGAACTGATTGAGGTGCTACGGTGCTCACAAAGAAGTGATCCACGCGGGGATCGAACAGAATCGGACTTGCCAGTTCGCTTAACCCTGCTCTCAAGTCGATAAACACCGCATCCGCGCCGACGCGCTGTCCGAGCGCATGCAGATGATCGGACAGTTGCCAAAGGTTGTCAGGATTCCGCGCCAGGTGTTCTGGGGTCACGGGCATATCTTGAATTTTGGCCAGGTCCAAGGCGGCAGGGAGGACAAACAACTCTCGCTGGATTCCCGAGACGCTCAGGGAGGTCTTGTGAAGCTCCTCCGCAAAAAAATCCAATGTGGCATCGATGCCTGCCGGCGGGTAATGCAAGCCCTCCAGCAATTGCACGAACGAAACGGTCGGGCGGTTCACCTCGTCCAGCCAAAAGCTGACGCCGGGTGCCTCAAGGTCGGCATCAATCACCAGAATCCTTCTTGGCCCCTCGCGGGGCTCTTGCATGCAGGCGGCGACATAGGTCATCAAAGCGGTTGTGCGACCAACGCCACCTTTGAAGGAGTGGAACGAAGCCATGTCTGGGCCGTCAGTCCACCGAAGTTCGACAGTTTGCCGGTCAGATCGTCGTCTTTCCGATCG
>DASTGE010000111.1:0-2166 GCA_035719405.1 Burkholderiaceae bacterium | reverse complement strand
GAAAAGCCCGCAACACAAGCACTTGCGCTGTCCGGGTTGCGCCATCGTCGCTCCTCGACCGGGTCGAGCAGACGAGCCCCATCGGCCGCGCGCGCACCCTGCCGCGCAGTCTGAAGTAGACGGACCTCAACCCCGAAGAAGACGCCTCAGAGAGGATGATCGGAAGAACACGGAGGCGAAGAAAACGCACGTTCAAACCGACCAAAAAGAAGCAGATTCGAGTCGCCGCTCACAGCAGTCACGCAGTCACGCGGATCACTTGCACAGCAGTAGAAGATCTTGGCCTCTTGCTTCGGCATCCTGCTCTACTCGGCGTCCAACCTCTGGCGAATGCGACAGGTGATCGACGCGCCGGACTTTGTCGCACACGGTGTGCGACAACTTGCAGGAGGCGGGCCATCGTGCGTCTCTCGCACAAGAGATAGAGGTCGGGCAGCGTGCCATGGACCCACAACCTGATCATTCTCGGCCAAGCGAAGCGCACCGAGGAGCGGGCGTTCTACCTTCGCCTCGCTGCCGAGCAGCGTTGGTCAAGCCGGGAGCTGGAGCGGCAGTTTCGCCTGGCCGCCTTCGAGCAGGCGGTGCTGCATCCGCCAAAACTCTCGGCAGCGCTGAGAGAAATGTACGGCCGGGCCGCCGAGGAAGCCTTCAAGGACGCCTACGCCGTGGAGTTCTTGTCGCTGTCACCGCGGCACTCGGAGAGCGACCTGCACCGGGCGCTGCTGCAGCAGCTGCGGAAGTGCCTGATCGAGCTCGGTCGCGACCTCGCGCATGAGGCCTCGCGAGGACGCTCGGCTGTTGCGCAGGGGACGCCGGCGCAGGCACATAAGTGGCGCCGCCCCTCGCCAAGTTGAGTGATGCGCAACACATTCACGTGCCTGCGAGTCAATCGAAGTCGTCCACAGCGAACGAGTTTGCAAATCCGTTCGAGTCATCTTGAGGAATAAGGAAATCCGTGAAAACTCTCGACGAGATGTTGGGCCTTGGACTGCTCACGTCGGCGCAACATCGCCAAATCAAGGCATGGATCGCTGACGCGCGCACGCCTGAGGCCATCATGCAGATGCCCGCGGCCCTGTGGCGGTCGCTGGAGCTGGCGAGCGTGCTGATGGATTTCGACGCCGACATCATGAAGCCGCCGTGCTTGGAGGAGGCACAGGCTGTCTAAGCCAAAATGACGTGAGGGGTAACGCCCGCACCTCCTTCCCCGCCTCCCAGCGACCTCAGGAAGGAGCGTGAGCTCGGGCCGCTGCCACACGCGTGGATGCCGATCGCGACGCGATCATGGCAACGTTTGCGCCAAGACAGGCGTGAACGAGAGCGGGCAAAAGTGTGGGAGGCTTGGTTGGCGTAGGCTGGCCCGTTCGCTCACCACCAGGACGAGGTCGCTCATGCAGATGATCGTCAAGGCCGAATTGGTGTTCGATGACGGCAGCGTCGAGCAGGTAAGGCTGGCTTCGTTCGAGCGCGAGGAGGCCGATCTGTCCGTGCGCAGTCTCGGGCTCACGCTCGATGATGGCAAACAGCTTCTTCGCCGGACCCAGCAATGCCTGAGCGAGTCGCAGGCGGCCGCGTGGCTCAAGCAGCGTTCTATTTGCCCGTGCGGCTGGTCCTACCCGCACAAGGACTCCCGAACGATCAGCGTGGGCACGGTGTTCGGACTCGTGAAGCTGCCCAGCCCGCGGTGGTACCGCTGCCTGTGTGAGGCGCACTTCTTTGGCCGCCAGCCGACGTGGAGTCCGCTGCCTGAACGCCTGCCGCAGCGCTTCACCCCGGAGCTGGAGCTGCTGGTGGCCGCAGCGGCTGCGGAGCAGCCCTATGCGCGTGCGGTCGAATCGTTGTGCGCGGTCCTGCCGGTGGAGGACTGCATCTCCATCAGCGGTGCGAAGAACCGGGTCCGCGCTGTCGCAGCCGAGTTGGACGAGGCCGGCGCCGAGGACGGCTATCCGCCGCGTCGCGTGCGGCAGCCGCCTGCGTCCAGGCGGGCTCGATCAATGGCTATCGATTCGGTCTCGACGCTGTACTGCGGCGACATGTGAGCGGCGGCGCGAAGCTGCCTGGAATTGGCCGGTTTGAAAATGCTGATGGATTTGGGCCGGTCATACGGCTGGCGCGACGGCGCGACGGCAGCCGGGATATGAGTCTGGCGAGGCGTCAGATCTCGAT
>DASTGE010000110.1:0-4651 GCA_035719405.1 Burkholderiaceae bacterium | reverse complement strand
GGTGGCAGCGCGGTGGGAGGTGTGGTCAACGCGATCGACAATCGGATCCCGCGCGACAAGATCGATTCCACCAGTGGTGCGATCGAGGCACTTCTCGGTGGTGGGGCGACGGAGCGCGGGCTCTCGGCTTTGGTGGAAACGGGAGGCGCCGGCTTCGCTTTGCACGCGGACGCCTTCAAGCGTCGCACCGACGATCTGCGTGTGCCCGCGTTCGACCGGCCACTGGACGACGGCACGACCGCGCGTCGTACCCGGATTGTCAATTCGGACAGCAATGCGGACGGCGGCGCGTTGGGTGGCTCGATGGTGTGGGACCACGGCTACCTCGGCGCAAGCCTCGACACCTACCGCAACGCGTACGGCACCGTGGCGGAGGAGGACGTGAAGATCCACATGCGTCGCAACAAGCTGGCATTGGCCGGCGAGGTGCGCGACCTGGGCGGCGTCATCAGCACGGTTCGCGGCCAGTTGGGCGCGACCGACTACGAACACCAGGAAGTGCAGGGCGACGGCACGGTGGGCACGACCTTCAAGAACAAGGGCACGGATTTGCGTCTGGAGACCGTTCATCGGCCGATGTCGATGGGGGACGGCAAGCTCGATGGAGCCTTCGGCCTGCAGGGCGAGCAATCGCGCTTCAATGCACTGGGCGAGGAAGCCTTCGTTCCCACCACGCACACACGGCAACTCGCCGGCTTCGTTTACGAGCAATGGACGCACGGGACCCAGGGTCACTTGAGTGCAGGGCTGCGCGCGGAACGTGTGCACGTCGATTCCGATGGAGACACGGAATTCTCCGATGGCCGATTCGGCCCGCCGCAGAGGAGCGGCTTCACGCCGCGCAGCGGTTCGATTGGCGGCCTGCTCAATCTTTCGAAGGAATGGCAGCTGACGACCCACTGGGCCTACACCGAACGCGCTCCCGTGAGCTACGAGCTGTATGCCAATGGAGTGCATGCGGCGACCGGAACTTTTGAACGGGGCGATCGCGCGCAGCGCAAGGAGCGTGGCCAGAACGTGGACATCTCGCTGCAATGGAAGCGAGACACCGACTCGATCAAACTCGGAGCGTTCACGAGCCGCTTCTCCAATTACATCGCCCTAATGAGGAGCGGCGATCCCGATTTTGTCGACGCGAGTGGAGCGAGCTTTCCGGTGTATGAGTTCCGGGGCGTGAAGGCGCGCCTGCAAGGTTTCGAAATCGAAGGCCATTGGCGAGTGTTCTCAGGTCGTCGACACGTCGACCTCGATGGCCATGTCGATCTGGTGCGAGGTGACAACCGCAGCAGCGGCGAGCCCCTGCCGCGCATCGCGCCCGTTCGTACGACGCTCGGCGTCAATTGGGAATCGGGCCCCTGGACTTCTCGTGCGGAAGTCGTTCATGCGGCAAAACAGTCGCGAGTCCCGTCGGACGATATGCCCACACCGGGATGGACTCTCGTCAACCTGTCGACAGCCTACAACTTCAATTGGAGCCAGAACGATGTGTTGCTCTTCGTGAAGCTCGGCAATGTGGGCAACAGGCTTGCGTATAACGCGGCGTCGATCGCTACCGTGCGAGCACTCGCGCCGCTCCCCGGCCGTTCACTGATGGCAGGGGTGCGCGTGTCGTTCTGAAGCGAACGAGCCGACACGCCTTCGCCGTCCTTCAGCCGCTGATGCGCATCAGGGCGCGAGCCGTTCACGCACCCAGTTGCCATCCTCGTCGAGACGGTAGCGCAGCCGGTCGTGCAGGCGGGACGGGCGGCCTTGCCAGAACTCCCAGCGGTCCGGCTGCAATCGGTATCCGCCCCAATGCTCGGGCCTCGGTGGCATGAGCGCAAAGCGGGCGGCGTAGCGTGCGGCATTGGCCATCAGCACCGCGCGCGACTCGATGACTTCACTCTGCGGCGAAGCCCAGGCGCCGATGCGCGAGTCGAGGGGACGCGAGTTGAAGTAGGCCTCGGATTCCGCCACGCTGGTCCTTTCGACTTTGCCTTCGATACGCACGACACGTTCCAGCTCGACCCAATGGAACTGCAGGGCCGCAAACGGGTTCGCCTCGAGTTCGCGTCCCTTGCGGCTCGCGTAGTTGCTGTACCAGACGATCCCCCGCTCGTCGACGCCCTTGATCAGCACGACGCGTGTCGACGGACGGTGGTCCGCACCGACGGTGGCCAGCGTCATCGCATTGGGCTCTGGCAGGCGCCCGTCGACTGCCTGCCGCAGCCATTGCTGAAACTGTCTCAGCGGATCGGGGTCGGAGGCTTCTTCATCGAGCTGGGCACGTTCATAGCTCTTTCGCAAGGCAGCGAGTTCTGCGGGGGTCATGGTCGTTGTTGGAGCGATGGATGGTAAGGATGCACGGCCGCGGGGCATCGATGCGGCAAAGGCGTGCGACGTCCATCGAAGGACAGCCACTGCTGCATACGTCACCCGGGGAAGGCCTTACGTAATCATCCCACTGTTCCCGGGAGCCTTCGGCGCCCATGCTTCTTGCTGCAGCGCGATGTTCGCGTTGACTCAGGGAGCAAAGGCAGGACAATCATGAGGGTGGTGCGACCGACCGTCATCGTGTTGGCCGCCGGCAAGGGAAGTCGGTTCCAAGGCGACACGCACAAGCTCGAGCAGGACATTGGTAGCGTGAGTGTGTTCGGCAGTACGCTCAAGCACGTCATTGCAAGCCATTTGCCGCTGATCGTGGTCACAACCGAAGGGCTGGAGCCCTCCGCTCGCAGACTGGTGGCCGCGCGCGATGTCGTCGTGGTGCCGGAGGCCGGCGCGCGCAGCGACAAGCGAATGGGAATGGGCTTCTCGATTGCCAGTGGCGTGAGCGCAAGACCCGACGCGCCGGGGTGGCTGATCATGCCAGCCGACATGCCGCTAATTCAACCGTCCACGCTGCTGGCCGTGGCCCGCGCCCTGGAACATCATCCTGTTGCCTACGCGCAATACAAGGGGCGTCGAGGCCATCCTGTGGCGTTCGCTTCCGAGCTTTATTCGGAGTTGGTCATGCTGACGGGCGATGAGGGCGCGCGCCGCTTGACAGCGCGCTATCCGGCGTTCGGCGTGGAGGTCGATGATCCCGGCGTGCTGATCGACGTCGATACGCCGGAAGACCTGACCGTCGTGCGTGCCTGCCAGGCTGAGCATGCGGTCCAGCATCCGTTGTCTTGACGGCTCAAAGAAGCTGGTGACGCCGCGCGAGTTGTACGAGACGTTCGACCTCGCGGTCTCGCACGCCGTGCCGGGGCAGCGCATTCGCGGTCTCCACGAGGTATTGAAGCGTGCTGCCGTAACGACCTGACGCGGCACGAAGGATGTGCAGCATCTCCTCGTCGCTGACGTGCGGAACATACTGGGGACTGTGGCGGCTCAAGGTAAAGGCGAGGGCGTGCAGCACGCCTCGTTCCGTTCGGCACGGAAGCCAGCGCGGGTCGTAGACGCCGGTCGGCATCTCGCGCAACCACAGCCGCTGCAGTTCCGCGTTGGCACGCTCACGTCCGATGCGAAAGACGACGCCGCGACAGCAGCCCCCGGGCACGAGCGCAAACACGAGTCCCGGCCGCTCGGGGGTGCCGCGATTGACGCGTGAACGCATGCGGAAGGCCCTGTGCCAGCCGTGCACGAGAGCTGCGAGGTGCTCGTCGGCCTCGAATTCGGGGCGCCATATCAGCGATGCATAGCCGAACACCCACAAGTCCCGGTCTCCGCCCCATTCAGTGCGAATGCGTGTGAGCAGGGCCTGCGGGTCGCGCAGCATGATGGAGGAGAAGTCCTTTGCCACGACACGGAGTTTGCACGTCGCGGGCCGGGTCGCGAAGTTCTTTGACCGTACCGCATGGATGAACCATCAGAAGTTTTTTTTCAGCAGGCACGGCGCTTGATGCGGCAGTCGCTCAATCTTGATTTGACGCTGTAACTACGTTACCGAATAATCAACACATAGGTTACGACCACGACCGCCCAATGAAGCCTGCCATTATCGAAATCACCGAGCGCATCCGGGAGCGAAGCCTGCCGTTGCGTACTGCCTACCTGACGCGGATCGACCAGCTGGCCGCAAGGTCCCGCGGCGCGGATCGGTTCAGCCCTGCCAATGTCGCGCATGCCTTCGCGGGCCTGCAAAACCACGACAAGATCCGCATCGTCGTCGAGCACGCACCCAACATCGGCATCGTCACGGCCTACAACGACATGCTCTCGGCGCATCAGCCCTACGAGCATTTTCCCGAGGTCATCCGTGATGAGGCGCGTCGGCATGGCGCGACCGCCCAGGTTGCCGGCGGTGTTCCGGCGATGTGTGACGGGGTCACGCAGGGTCTGCCGGGGATGGAGCTCAGCTTGTTCTCGCGCGACACCATTGCGATGGGCACTGGGATCGCCCTGAGTCACGACGTGTTCGACGCCGTGCTGCTGCTGGGCATCTGCGACAAGATCGTGCCGGGACTGCTCATCGGCGCACTGCATTTCGGCCACCTGCCTTGCGTGTTCGTTCCCGGCGGCCCGATGAGCACGGGCCTGTCGAACAGCGAGAAGGCCAAGGTTCGCGAGCAGGCCGCGCTGGGCCGGGTGGGTCGGGCGGCGCTGCTCGACGCCGAGCAGCGCGCGTATCACGGCCCCGGCACCTGCACCTTCTATGGCACGGCCAACAGCAACCAGATGCTGTTGG
>DASTGE010000109.1:0-2749 GCA_035719405.1 Burkholderiaceae bacterium | reverse complement strand
AGCCGCATCGAGGCCAGCATGTTGAGGCCCTCGATGTAGTCCTGCGCATGGCGCTTGTCGCCTGACACCACCATCCAGCCCGCGCGGTAGCCGCAGGACCGATAGTTCTTGGACAGGCCGTTGAAGGTGAGCGTGAGCACGTCGTCCGAGAGGGCGGCGATGCTGGTATGGACGTTGCCGTCGTACAGAGTCTTGTCGTAGATCTCGTCGGCGAACAGGATCAGCGCATGCTGCCGTGCGATTTCGACCATCTCCTGAAGCACGCTCTCCGGGTACAGCGCGCCCGTCGGATTGTTCGGATTGATGACGACCAGGGCCTTCGTGCGAGGCGTGATCTTGCGCCGAATGTCGTCGAGGTCGGGCAGCCAGTCGCTGGCCTCGTCGCAGATGTAGTGCACCGGCGTCCCGCCCGAAAGCGCGACGACTGCGGTGTACAAGGGATAGTCAGGCGCCGGAATGAGCACTTCGTCGCCGTTGTCGAGCAGCGCGTTCATGCTCATGGCAATCAGCTCCGAGGCCCCGTTGCCGAGGTACACATCGTCGACCGTCACGCCCTTGACGTTCTTTTCCTGCGTGTAGTGGACGACCGAGCGTCGCGGCGCAAACAGCCCCTTGCTGTCGGTGTAGCCTGCGGTGTGGGGCAGGTTGCGGATCATGTCCTGCACGATCTCATCGGGCGGCTCGAGCCCGAACACCGCGAGATTGCCGATGTTGAGCTTGATGATCTTGTGCCCTTCTTCCTCCATCTGCCGGGCCTTCTCCAGAACGGGGCCGCGGATGTCGTAGCACACGCTGGTGAGCTTGCTGGACTTGACGACAGGCTTCAACGCGACCTCTCCATCTTCGGTTTGAGTTGCAGGCTCGGATTTCACCTTGAGTTCCGGCACGGAGACCAAAACTTATCATTTAACCATAGGGGAAAGCTTGAAAATTCAGCCTGACCGCCTGGAAGGCACCAACGCGATCAACCGCCACGAAATCGGCCGGATCTGGGTCAACGGGCAGCTTCATCAAAGCAGCGTGCTGGTGCCTTGGCGCGGGACCGTGAAGGACTGGCCGGCGCAGGGCCTGCGCGATCTCACGGTCGAGCACTTCGAACAGGTGCTGGAATTGAAGCCGGAGGTCGTGATTTTCGGCAGCGGTGCGCAACTGCGCTTCATCGCGCCGGCCCTGAGCCGCCCGCTCATCGAGTGCGGAATCGGCATGGAGACGATGGACACGCTCGCGGCGTGCCGCACCTACAACGTACTCGCGAGTGAGGGCCGGTCCGTCGTCGCAGCGCTGCTGCTTGAAAGCGAAAAGGCGTCCGCCACCTGATGACTTTCGCCCCAACAGGGAACGGGTCTTGCCTAGGCAACCGCCCTATAATTCAAAGCTCGCCGCCGAAGCGGCGGCGCCATCACCAAAACGCTCATGACGCCTGCCCTCAACAAGCCATTGCCAGATTTTGAAGCGCTTGCCACCGGAGGCGTGAAGTTCACGCCGCAGGCCTTTGCCGGCCATGCGGTCGTACTGTACTTCTACCCCAAGGACAATACCCCTGGGTGCACCACCGAGGCGATGCAATTCCGGGATCGCCACAAGGATTTCCAGAAGGCGGGTGCCGTCGTCTTTGGCGTCTCGCGTGACAACATGGCGTCGCACGAGAAGTTCAAGCAGGCGCTGGAACTTCCCTTCGAGCTGATCGCCGACACCGAAGAAAAACTTTGTCACATGTTCGGCGTGGTCAAGAACAAGATCATGTACGGCAAGAAGGTCAAGGGCATCGAGCGCAGCACATTTCTGATCGACGGCGATGGCGTACTGCGCGCGGAGTGGCGCGGAATCAAGGTCGCCGGACACGTTGACGAAGTGCTCAAGGTGGTCCAGGGCCTGAAATCTGCTGCTTGATTGCACACAGGCCTCGCGTCCCTGCCCGCGCACCTTCCGGCGCCACGGGGCCGTTTATGCATAATGGCCCAATGCAGGTGAGTTGTAGAACTCGCATCGACCGAACGAAAGCCGCTGCAACTCCTGCAGCGGCTTTTTGTTTTTTCGTTCAACGCTAACCCCTGTTGTCCCTCCATGCCCCTGCCCAAGCCTCCTGCCCAACGTGCCGCAATGGTGTCTCCCGCCGATTTTGAAGTGAAGGCTGCACGCACCGGCAGGAAACCGAAGGCGCGTCCGGCAGTGGAAGCGCCGGCCGCGCTTTCGACGGCAACGTCGTTGGACGCCGCTGCAGGCAACGGCGAGGTGCAGACCAGACCGGCTCCCGCAACCACTGAAGTCCCTCTCCTGCCACCGCCGGAGCCCAAGGCGCGCAAACCGCGCAGGC
The DNA here is from genome assembly GCA_035719405.1 of Burkholderiaceae bacterium. Lineage (GTDB taxonomy): Bacteria > Pseudomonadota > Gammaproteobacteria > Burkholderiales > Burkholderiaceae_C > CAMLIZ01. Next base: position 435 of record DASTGE010000109.1, on the reverse strand, counting down.
CTACCGGCGACGAAAGGCCCCGACTCTTCGTGCTCGACACGAACGTGCTAATGCACGATCCGATGTCGCTGTTCCGCTTCGACGAGCACGATGTCTACGTGCCAATGATCACGCTCGAGGAACTCGACAACCACAAGCGCGGGATGAGCGAGGTCGCGCGCAATGCGCGCCAGGTGAGTCGCGAGCTGGACGCGTTGGCCACCGACACCTTTGCACTCGATGCCAAGGCCGGCATCACCCTTGACAAGACCGGGCATCGCGAGGCGACCGGCAAGCTGTTCTTCCAGACGCAGCTGATCGACGTGCAGTTGCCCATCGGCCTGCCTCAAGGCAAGGCGGACAACCAGATCCTCGGCGTGGTGCAATCGCTGCGGGAGCAGTACGCCGGAAAGCGCGATGTGGTGTTGGTGTCGAAGGACATCAACATGCGCATCA